>NZ_JASATC010000004.1:0-202140 GCF_038440135.1 Pseudomonas sp. OTU5201
TGTTGGTGCTGACACCCTTGTGTCGGTCGGTGGTGGTTCCATCCGCCTTGTTGGTATCGCAGATGCGACCACCATCACACAAACAGACTTCAACCTGGCGGTATAAGGAGGCGGCCGACTTTAGGAATGATATGTAAGTAACTGCGAAATGGGGCGCTTGTCGCCCCATTTCGCATTTTATTGGCTCAGCATCCGTTAACTTCTGATGCTGGCACCGCTCGTGTAGGAGACGGCTTGCCGGCGAACCGCCGCGGCAGTCCGGTCGACCGTATCGCCAGGCAGCAGCCGTTACACGGCTTGCTGCACTTCCCACATCCATGTGGGTCACAAGTGGGCTGCTACAAATCCGCTTTACACCCTACCGTCCTACGCTGCGGAGGCTATATATTCCAGAAGGCCCGCTGAATCTGCAGGCCGCATGTGCATGGAGTGCATAGGGCGTGCGGTGCGGCATTAACTTCAGGTGCGCTGAACAAATCGCCCAAGCGACTGTCACACCCCACCGGGTACAAGGGATGCGCCCGCTACTGCCCTGACAAGAGGGCAGGGCGCTTCAGGAGTGGACTTAAAACTGATCGCATACCATGTGATTATCCTTTGTTTAGACGGATCCCAACCGACCTATGCCCGATCGAGCGCAGCAACCCAGCTATAACAACGATGAGATTGATCTGGTCGAACTGCTTCGATCACTGTTCCAGCAAAAGTATCTGATTCTAGCCATTGCCTGCCTGATCACCCTGGGGGCATGTGCTTATGCCTTCTTGGCGACGCCGCACTACCAAGTGCAGAGCGTGCTGCGCCCGGTGGATCGCGGCAGCCTCGATGAGTTGAATGGCACTGGCGTCTATGAGCTAACGCCGGTCGAGGCGTTGGGTCGTGTCGGCGCCGGGCTTTCCTCCTATGAAAACCGACTCAAGTTCTTCCGCGATAATCAACAGCTATTCACTGGGCTGGTCGAGCCTGGACGCTCGTTGGAGCAGGTCTTCGAGGAGTTCAACCGCTCGGCGTTCACCATGTTGCAGGTCGACCCGAAGAAGCCCAATAGCCTGAGCGAGTTCGTCGGTGTATCGCTGACTTATCCCAGGGGGGTAGATGGTGTGGCGGTAGTCAATGGCCTGGTCGCTTCCGTGCTGGAGGACGAGCGCGCGCGAATAGCCAACGACTTGCAGGTGCTGATAGCCAACCGCTTGTTTGCCCTCGAGCAAAAGATTGAGGCTGCACGGGCAAGCTATGAGGCGAGCAAGCAAGCGCAAATCGCCGGCCTGCTCGAGCAGGATGCCTTGCGCAGGGCGCAATTGCAGGACGAGTTGCGGGCCCTGCGCAGCGAATTGAAGACACGCCGGGAGAACCGTATCAAAAGCCTCGACGAAGCCATGCAGATAGCCGAGTCGCTGGGCATTCGCAAACCCACCACCCCCTCCGCCATGGCCGACGCACAGCGTCAGGGGCAGGTCGTACGCACTGAAGTCAATAGCCGTGACATTCCGCTGTACTTCATGGGTGTAGATGCCTTGAAGGCCGAACGAGAAGCCCTCAGCGAACGCCGCTCCGATGACTTCAGTGAGCCGCGAGTAGCCGAGATCGAGAAGGAGCTGGCCCTTCTGAACCGCAATCGGCAGGTGGAAGTCCTCGAGCAACGCAAGAATGAAGACCTGTACCTCAAGGATCTGGCGCAATGGCGGCAAGAGGCGGCCCAACTCAAGGGAATCAGGTTCGATACCAGCACCTTGCAGTTGTTCCGGCTGGACCAACTGGCGCTCGAGCCGCTCGGGGCGGTTAAGCCGAAGAAGGCATTGATCATCGGCCTGGGCGGTGTCGGCGGCCTGATGCTCGGCGTCTTGGTAGCGTTGCTACGCAACCTGCTCCGCCCCAGGCAAACCGACAAACCGGAGAGCGTATTGTAGGAGGCGCGCCCCACGGCGATGATTGTGCCCACAGTCATTCCTTGTTTGCGCACAAGAGGCCACTGTTGGACCGTATGGACCAATGCCAGTATCCACGCCGTTTTACCGTCGATTTCATACACTAGGCGGTAGCTATGATGGGGCATTAACTCGCGGGTGCCGGGAATCTTTCCCGGCTTACTGAGCGATGGATGGTCTGCCAGCCTGAACGCTGCGGTGCTGAAAGCTCATCCATTTGAGTGGCAGCACGCAGATTGTCCCTTGGAATGTAGTTTTATATGCCGGTGCGAACTTGCCGCGCCTCTGGCGTGCAAATAACTCTCACGCCTGATTTGCTGCTCCGGTGTGCCGCGCTGCGAATTCGGCTTCAACTTCCTCATTCGAGCGGCCCCCAACGGCACACATGGAGGCACGACTGGCCTCGCCTTTGCGACGCAGGAATTCGTCAAATTCCCGCGACTCGCGCTGCCGCTGGACGAATTCGCGCATCAGTTCGCGCACTACCTGAGAGGTCGATCGGAAGGCCGCTTCGGCTTCGGCCATGAACTCGGCGCGTAGCTCGGGCTCCAGTTTCATCGTGAAAACGGCTTCTTTCGACATGGTTGTACGTCCTATAGCTAGGTACTTACGTAGCACATACGCTCTCAGCATGGGATACGCCGCGAAGCTCGATATCGGAGGTTTGTTGGCCGGCAGACGGTGATGGGGCGCCACCCCACGGCACGCATAACGAACTTATCCACTCGCCAGTGGAGCAAGGCGTCAATGTGCGAAATGCGGGACCATGATGCATGCCACAAAGTTCCCGTCCGTCTGTCAGTAACTGCAAACTGATTGTCAAGGCTTGTAATGTCATGCGGCGCAGGCACAATGCCGCCAAGTCCTTACTGGTGGGGTGGGCATATGCCCGCTATGCCGTGCGCTCCAGAGTGAGCGGCCCTTGGCAGAAGAACATAACAATGTGCTGCCAAGGATCGTTGTCCCCCGCTGGTGCATCAGTGACACACTTTTTGGAAGATGGATCTCAAGTCGTGAATGCAATCTCCCCCGCCATACAGCAAGCCCCCAGCGACGAAATCGACCTGGCTGCCTTAATTCATTCACTCTGGGAGCAGAAGCTGCTCGTTGGCGTGGTGACTTTGCTGGTCGTTATGGCAGCGGCCGCCTATGCCTTCCTGGCCACCCCGGAGTACCAGGTGCAAAGCGTGCTGCGCCCCGCGGCGATCAAAGACCTCGATGCTCTGAACCGCACCGGTGTTTACGAGTTGACACCTGAGCAAGCCATGAAGCGCATTGGGGCGGCTTTGGAGTCCTATGACAGCCGCCTGGAATTCTTCCGCGACAACCAGGGGTTGTTCGAGGCCCTGCGCGAGCCCAATCGCAGCCTTGAGCAAACCTTCGAAAGCTTCAATCGGGAGGCTTTCAAGATGCTGCAGCCCGACCCAAAGAAAACCGACAGCCTCAGTGCTTATGTCGGCATCCAGCTGACCTACCCGGCGGATGTCAATGGCGTCGCCCTGGTCGATGGCTTGGTCGAGCGTGCCATCCAGTCGGAGCGCGGACGGATCGCTGCCGATCTGCAAACGGTGATCCAGAACCGCCTGAACCAGCTCGATTTGAAGATAGCTGCGGCCCGCGCCAACTACGAAGCCAGCAAGGAAGCCAGGATCGCCAAGCTGCTCGAAGCCGACAGTCTCAAGCGTGCGAAGCTGCAAGACGAACTCAAGGCTCTGCGCCAGCAGCTCAAGGCCCGCCGAGAGAACCGCATTACCCAGCTCGATGAGGCGATCCGAATCGCCAAGGCACTGGGTATCGGCAAGCCCACCACACCTTCCGCATTGGGCGAGGGTGAGCGCGCAGCGCAAGGTAGTGTGATTCGCACCGAGGTCAATAACCAGCAGATACCGCTCTACTTCATGGGCAGCGAAGCCCTGGAGGCCGAGCGCAACGCCTTGCTACAGCGCCGCTCCGACGACTTCACCGAGCCGCGCATTGCGCAGATCGCCAAAGAGCTGCAACTGTTGACACGCAACCGGCAGGTCGAAGTGCTCAAGCAGCGCGAAAACGAAGACCTGTTCCTCCAGGATCTGGCCACCTGGCGTGAAGAGGCCGCCCGCCTGCGCAACCTGCAGTTCGACGTCGCCGATCTCAAGCTGGTATCGATCGATCAGGTCGCCGTGGAACCCCTGAAGCCGATCAAGCCCAAGAAGGCACTGATCCTGGCATTGGGTCTGGTGCTCGGCGGCATGCTCGGCCTCTTCATCGCCCTGCTGCGCAATATGCTGCGCCGTAAACCCGATGCTTTTGCTCAGGCGAACGCTGCATGAGCGTCGAAGCATAGTCTGTAGTAGTGGTATTCCTGTCTTCGAGACTGCGCGGTCGTGCAACAAACCGTGTAGGAGCCAGCTTGCTGGCGATCCGCTAACAGGCATCTGGCCCGCAGGACGGACTCAGAAGCGCAGCGAACAATCCGCCGTGCAGCTTTCGAATGGCATGCTGCTACGCAAGCACGCCGCCGCAACACCGGCAGTGGGCATGGCCGATCGAGAAACAAGCAAGGCGGACGCCATTGAGGCGAACACGTCGCCATGAACCAAGGATGAACACCGGCACTGCTCCACCCGCCGGCAACGTTAACGGACTAACAGGGGCCGACCACATGAATTACTCCGGCGTCCTGCGCCTTGGCGCCAAGGACGGCGTCACTGGCTCCTGCCACCAACTGCTGATGGGCGCCCGGCAAAGCCTGCTGATCGATTGCGGCCTTTTCCAGGGGGCAGCAACCTCGGTCGAAGGTAAATCCACTGCCGAACGACTGGCTATCGAGTTTCCCCTGGATACGATCAAGTTCCTGGTCGCCTCCCACATACATGTCGACCACGTCGGGCGCATTCCCTACCTGCTGGCCGTTGGCTTAAAGGGGCCGATACTCTGCAGCGAACCCTCCGCCTTTTCGTCGGCTACCAGGCCCAAGGCACCCCACTTCGCGCTATCCAGACCTACGGCCCGCGCGGCGGCTACGCAGATTTTGACGAGTAGCGCTATTACATTCGGGCTCAAATCCATACCATATGCGGCTATTCGGTCCATGCGGACAAGAAGGGGCTGGTGAATTTTGTTACGCGAATGCGTGAGTGGCCGTGAGTAGTGAGGATTGTTCACGGCGAGCGCTTGGGGCTAAAAAGCAATTGGCAAGGGGGTTGCATGCACGCTACAACGACCAGTCACTTAAAATACCCGGGTTAATAGAGGGATAGTTAAATTGCGGACAGAAAACTACCTTTTTAACGAAAGTAATACATGACAAATTCCGCTGGCGGCGGCACTGGTTTTAAATACTTCGCTGCTGCTCGCTATGTTGGGTAGGTAGCCAAGATGAAATTGTCAGAATCGCTTGGGTCGAAATATATAAATGTTAAAAAAAGATTCCTCAATTCGTAAAGCCCTTGGCGCCGTATCACTATTGTGGTTTGGTTCACTCGCTGGTGCCGGACTGGCTTTCTTTACTCAAGTTATACTGGCTCGTGAACTTACTCCAGAGGGTTACGGCGTTTTTGCTGCTGCTCTAGCTACCGTAACTTTGTTGGCACCGTTGGCCGGTTTTGGAGTGCAAGGTGTTTGGCTAAAGGTGTTTGGCTCTGAAGGATGGCAAGGCACTCGGTGGTTGTCTCCATCCTTTCGCTTTGTAACTCTTAGCACAGCGGCTACTTTGTCGTTATTTTTTGTTTGGGCTGCTTGGGGGCCGCATGATGAGTCAACAACCCAATTACTGTTTTGGCTGCTTCCGGTGATTCTTGGGTATCTGTTCATGGAGTTAGTGAGCAGTAAATTACTGCTTGAAGAGCGCTTCCGCTCGCTGGCTTTGTGGCAATTGCTACCCCATTTTACGCGTCTGGTACTGATACTGCTGATAGTGTTTGCGGGCGTAAGTAATCCGAATGTTATCACCGTTGCAGTTGTGTATGCATTGGTAGCGATTGTTGTCCTCGTACTGGGTTGTGTCCATTTAAAGGCGATGGCGGGAGGAAGGTTTGCTCTCAAAGGGCATTCACGTATGGCTGAACCTGAGAAAAAAAACCTAGATCCGATAGCTTCAGTTAGGGTCGCAGATGTTCTAACTCAAACTTGGCCATTTGGCTTGGCGACCATATTTCACTTGGTCTACTTTCAAAGTGACATTATTTTGCTTAAGTACATTGCTGGCGATGAGGCTGCTGGTGTGTACAATGTGGCGTTCACTGTTATGGCGGCGGTATATTTACTTCCTAGTGTAATCTATCAGAAATTCTTATTGCCTAAGATGCATCGCTGGGCAAATCATGATCGCAAGCGATTTTATCAAGTGTATCGTCAGGGAAATGTAGCGATGTTAGTGCTTGGAGTGCTCGCAATGCTGGCTATCTGGGGGGCGGCATTTTGGGCGATCCCTCTTCTATTTGGTGCGGAGTATAGACAGTCCTTTGTTATTGTTAATATCTTAGCAGTTTGCGCACCTGTCGTGTTCGTGGCAAGTAGTGTTGGTGCAACCTTGGTAACTCAGGAGCATATGGCAAGGAAGGTCAAGTATATGGGGATCGTGGCAGGTTTAAATATTGTTTTGAATTTTGCTTTGATTCCTGAATTTGGTGCTGTTGGTGCCGCCGTGGCAACAGTGATCAGTAATCTCGCTTTGCTCGTGATTTATTACGTAGCAGCTCAATATTTGGTCTTTGGGCCGGATTTAAAATGTGTCGCCAGAGCAATTGATGGATTTGAGCGCTGATTGTCTGTGCTCAGGGTTGAGTGTAATTTGAGGGTTTTATGAATTTTATCTGGTTTCAGGTTAGACCCTTCGGGCGCTTGTTGAAAGCTCTTCATGGCTTTGCTTACAATTTTAAACGCTTTTACTCTTATGCAGGATGGCGTTCAAATATGAAAGATATTGAGCAGCGCAATTACAACGCTGCAAAAATCTATCATAGCCTGGAAAAAAGTATGAGTTTTAAAAATAGGCGGAAGGGGGCTGGTTGGTCAGATGCCTATGCGTTGTTAGAGTTATTAAAAGTCGCAGCAAGCCTTGGTGAGCTTGGCTATCACGATAAGGCAGCGTGTAAGCTGTTATGGAATTTTATCGGGCTTGAAGAAAACAGCCAAACTGATCAGGCGACGTATATTAAAAGTGAGTTATCTAAGCTGGATTTTTCATCGTTAGATGAGCACGGAACAAGAGTTTATACTGCAGTAGACTTTCAGCGAGGGGTTTTGGAGTCTCCAGAGGCATTTTTCCTTTCTCGGTATTCTTTGCGTGAGTTTAAAGATGAACTTGTGAGTGAAGAAATTATCAAGCGTGCGGTTTCACTGGCAATGAAGTCCCCTTCAGTTTGCAATCGGCAAGCTTGGCACGTATACCACACTACTGAGCGATTGGTTAAAGATGCTGCTTTAAGGTATCAGGCTGGCAATCGTGGATTTGGAGATAGGATTCCCAATCTTATGATTATAACAACAGACCTAAAAGCCTTTATGCCAGGGCAGGAGCATTACCAGCACTGGATTGATGGCGGTTTGTTTTCGATGTCATTGATTTATGCTTTGCATTCTTTGGGGGTGGCATCCTGCTGCCTGAACTGGAGTCAATCACCTGCTAATGACAAGCTGCTTAGAGCTCTTGTTGATATTAAAGATAATCATACTGTAGTTATGATGCTTGCTATAGGGTGGCCTGAAGAGAGAAATAATGTGTGCATATCTGCAAGGCGCCCATTAGATGAGGTTTATACGCGTTTGAAAGTTCGGTCTGGGGGATATAAATGAAAATTGCATTGGTCACGATACATAACACAAATAACTATGGTGCAATATTTCAGGCATTTGCGCTTCAGGTTGTGCTTTCCAGATTTGGTGAAGTGGAGATAGTTGATTACGATAATCGGCATGTCTCGAGAAGTTTTGATTTGATAAGGTTTAAGCTGTCGTTTCATGGAGTGCTTGGTGCAGGGAAGGATTTTTTTAGACTGCTTCCAAGGCGGCGAGTAATTAATAGCTTTAAGGCGTTCATTAGTAACAATATGAGGCTTACAAAAACTTGTTCGGCTTCCGAATTAAAAAAGGGAGGGGCAGGTTTTTTTGATTGCTATGTTGCTGGTAGTGATCAGATTTGGAATCCAGCTTGTGTGAGCCCAGACAGTATCTTAGATCCTGTTTATTTTCTTGATTTTTGTCCTGCCGGCGCGAGAAAAATTTCTTATGCCTCTAGCTTGGGTGCCTATGTTTTTTCTGATCAGGAAAAATTAAAGCTCAAAGAATATTTACAAGGCTTCTCTGCTGTCGCGGTACGAGAGCGCGGCGCTCAGTTGTTATTGCAGGAAGTATTGGGTCGTAAAGTTGATCATGTGCTTGATCCTACGCTGTTATTGTCTAAAGAGGAATGGCTGAAAAGTGTCGGGCTAACCAAAGAAAGGAGAGATAAGGAGAAGTATATTCTCTTGTATACTGTTCCAAAAGTTTCTCTTGTTAGGGATGTTGTTGATTATTTTTCTGAGAAGATTGGCCTGAGAGTTATTACTATTGATCAAGGGCTTAGCGCAGGTGCTCGTGTCGATAAGCATATAAGAGATGCCGGTCCTTTGGATTTTATTCGGTTGTTTTCAGAAGCTGAATTTGTAATAACGGATTCCTTTCATGGCGTATGTTTTTCTCTTAACTTCGGTAAGCCTTTTGTTGCAGTTTCGCCAGGTAAGTATGTGAATAGAATCGAGAGCCTTCTGTCGCTAGTTGGGCTCGAGGATAGGCTGGTCAAGAGTGTGGCAGATTTCGCCGACTTCAGCGTTGATATCGACTTTAAGTTAGCGCATGAAAAATTATTGGCAGCGAGGGGTGCCTCGCTTGCTGTGCTCTCTACATCATTAGAAATATAGATTTATGCGAATTGCTAGAGACTCTGTTGGGATTTTCCTTGTTCTCTTGGCTATTGTCGTGATGCCGTCATTGATCTACGTATCTTTAAGTGCGTCTTCAATGGCTGCCGGTATTGCGGTGTCGTGCCTTATTATTGTTGCGGCTGTAGGTAAGTTGCGTTTACCTAGTGGATTTATAAAGATATCCATACTGTTATTTCTCGTCGCCTTTGTTGTTCATACTACTTATTACGCCATGCAGGGTGACTCATCCCTAAAACATGCACTTTCAGTGATGCTGCTCACAATGGTGTTTTTTTGCGCCGGGCTTCTCTCCGTGAAGATTTCAGGCATGCATGGTTCTGATTTGATTAATGTCCTGTATTTGCTGGCTATGATTATTGTTTTTTTTGGATTTACCTCATTAGTCTTTCCTGCAAGTTTTTTGAACTATTCTAAGTATGCGAAATCTATTTTTCCGTTTTCTGAGCCGAGCCATTACGCGATTACAGTTGGTGGTATCTTGCTTGCTGCCGGCTTCTATTTACATTTTTTGATCAGGGGTGGGCTGGTTTTAAGTGTATTGTTTTTTGCGCTCGTGTATCCAAGTACACTCTTGCTTTTGCTTGTTTTTATTATGTTGTTCAGCTATTACGTTCGAAGTTTTGTGAGCTTGGGTATTATTGTTTTTTTTATGGTTGTGTTGGGTTATTTGATCTTATATTACGGGTTTGATGTTTCGTATTATGAAGATAGGTTGAGTTTCGATGAGTCGACGTCAAATTTAACGGCTCTTGTTTATATGCAGGGTTGGGAGAGTGCGTATAGGGCCTTGTTACACACAAATTGGATTGGTCTAGGTTTTCAGAATATGGGGTCTTTAGATCCTGGGGTGTACGGAGAAAGAATATTTCAAATAGTAGGAATATATAAGAATAGGGAGGATGGGGGCTTTTTAGCTGCAAAAATTATTGGTGAGTTTGGTGTGTTTGGTCTAGCCTTTCTGTTGTTTTATGTGATCGCACTATGCTCATCTATCCTTTATAATCGTAATTTTCTTAAAGCCTATCAGGAAGATCGGAATAAGGCATTGGAACTGTTTCCTGTGTCATCGGTGCTGGGCTGCTCATTGATCGTTGCATTTTCGATAGAGGTATTTGCACGAGGCTACGGCTATTTTTCTCCCGGAATTTTACTGGCCATGGTTTCGATCTTTTTAGTAACCAAGAAAAGGAAGAGCCATTCGTGCAGGTATGGTTCCGATTATGCTTGATGTTTCCAGGCGCTTTTTCGTCGAAACGCTTTGCCTGTTCTCTAAACTATTGAATGGAGTGGCTAGACTATGGATATCATAGTTATAGGTGGGACAGGATTTATAGGTAAATATCTAGTTGATTTTCTTGCCGGCAGTGATCAGGTAAGTCGTGTGCGACTACTCTCTCGAAGGGAAAGCGGCGAGGCTAAGTCTGCGAAAGTTGAGATTGTTCGTGGTAATGTTTTCGACAAGATTTCATTATTAGACTTGATTGTTGAAGGGGCTATTGTCGTTAACCTGGCTTACTTGGCGGAGGAGGGGCAGGATAAAAATTTAGAATTGATATGTAACGTCATTGAGGTTTGTCGGGAAAGGAAAGTAAGAAAATTTATACACGTTAGTACTGCAGTTGTCGCTGGCAGAGCCGAGGCGTCACTAGTAGTTGAAGAGACTGTGGCCTACCCGTTTTCTGAGTACGATAAGACCAAGTTGATGGTTGAGGACGCGATTGTAAATAATGATGCTGCCTTTGAAAAAATCATATTGAGACCAACGGCAGTTTTTGGGGCCGAAGGGAAAAATCTTGTCCAACTGGCAAATGATCTGTGTTTTGGAAGTTCCATTAAGGGTTATTTAAAGTCTTGTCTTTATGGCAGGAGAACAATGAATCTTGTATCGGTTGAAAACGTAGTCAGCGCCTTAGTGTTTCTGATTCATACAAATCGATATGTTGGAAAGCAAGTTTTCATCGTGTCTGACGATGGTGCGTCGAGTAATAATTATATCGATGTGGAGCGTATTTTTATGCGTACGCTGGGTATTAGTGATTACTGTGTTCCTCGTGTTTTACTCTCGCGCACTTTTTTACGTTTCGTGTTGATGTTAGCTGGTAAATCAAATGTTGACGCTAATAGGCGCTATAGCTCAGAAAAGTTAGAGGCACTAGGCTGGGTGCGATCACAAGACTTTGAGCGTAGGATTGAGCGGTTCGCCGAATGGTATAAAAACAGGCGAAGTGTTTAATTTATTTTATATGCGCCCTCTAAGTGCTGGGGCTGACATTGAATGAAGAATGTAAATCGGTTTTAGTGAGAGTGGGTGTTTGCTTGAAAATATTAAATGTGAACATGTCAGTTGATCCTGTTCTTGGCGGTGGTACCGCCGAGCGTACAATGCAGTTGTGTCGTGAGTTTGTTGAGCTTGGGCATTCGTGTACTTTGCTTACGATGGACCTTGGCCTGTCTGAAGAGCTTAAGCGTTCTATAGATTCAAAAGGGATTAAGGCGGTGTACTTGCCGTGTGTCTCCAAACGTTTCTATTTACCTTTTCCATTATTGGGGCTTGTGGCGCGTACTATTCGAAATGTCGATGTCGTTCACTTGATGGGGCATTGGACAATTATTAATGCACTGGTTTTTTTATTTTGTTTATTATATCGAAAGCCTTATGTCGTCTGCCCTGCGGGAGCTTTACCCATTTTTGGGCGCTCAAGGGTTATAAAGAATCTTTATAATGCAATTGTGGGTAAAAGAATAGTTCAGAAATCAAACGGATGGGTGGCTATCACACCGAGTGAGGTTGAACAGTTTGGCCAATACGGAATTCCTCCGGGAAGAGTCGTAGTAATTCCCAATGGTATCAATGTGTGTGACTTTGAGTGCAAGAATGGTGCTGGGTTTAAAAGTAAGTATGGACTTAAAGGGCCTTTTATTCTTTTTGTGGGGCGCCTGAATGAGATCAAGGGGCCTGACTTGCTTTTAGAAGCGTTTCTGAGTCTTAGTCATAAGTGCTCATCTTTTGAGCTTGTTTTTATAGGGCCTGATGGTGGGATGTTGAATAATTTAAAAAGACGATCTTCTGAGCATGATACAACTGTCCACTATCTAGGCTATGTAGGTGGTAGTGAGAAGTCGCAGGCTTACCGTGCGGCAGATTTCCTCGTAATCCCATCGCGCCAAGAGGCAATGTCGATTGTAGTTCTGGAGGCTGGTGCAGCTGCGACTCCGGTACTGCTCACTGATCAGTGTGGTTTCGATGATGTGGAGCAAATAGGGGGAGGTAGAGTGGTTTCCGCTTCAGTTGAGGGAATTGCTCGGGGTATTGAGTGGATGATCGAGGACGGTGATTTGAAGATTATGGGGAAGAGGCTTAATGAGTATGTGGTGAATAATTACCGGTGGAGTGAGGCTGCTCGGAAATATCTATCGTTATATGATTCTGTTTTGAAGGGTTAGGTTTGCATATTTATTTGTATGTAGCTTATTTTGAATTGGATTTTTAATTGAAAATTGTCTTGGTCTCTCAATATTTTTGGCCAGAGTCATTTATTATAAACGACTTGGTTGGAGTGCTTGCTGCCCAAGGGCATCATGTTCAGGTGCTAACGGGCAAGCCAAATTATCCGGATGGAGAGATCTTCCCAGGGTACAAGATTGCTGGTTGTGTTGATGAGTGCTTTGTGCCCGGTGTCTCAGTGCATCGTGTACCGCTGCGTCCTAGAGGGAAAGGGGGGGTCAAGGGTTTAGTATTAAATTATTTATCTTTTATCTTTAATGGGCTCTTTTTATTTCCTCGTGCGCTCAGAAGTAGGAAAGATAAAATCGATGTGTTTTTTGTTTTTGCACCGTCGCCGATTACTTCTGTTATTCCGGCTATTTATTTAAAGTTTCGATTTAGAGCCCATCTTGCTGTTTGGGTGCAAGATCTTTGGCCTGAAAGCCTGAGCGCTACCGGGTTTATTCGTAACCGCTTAGCGTTGCGTATGGTTGGTTGGTTGGTGCGCGGGATTTATGCCTGTACAGATACTTTGCTTGTGCAGTCGAAGGCGTTCATAGCTCCGGTCGCGCGATATGCACGGCCAGAGAAGATTGTTTACTACCCAAATTCTCATCAGGACTCTGCGCTGCAACCAGCAGCCTGTACCCAAGTCCCTACCGAGTTGCTGGAGCAGTTGGAACGAGAATTTTGCCTGGTGTTCGCTGGCAACCTTGGTACGGCGCAGTCTGTCGAGACTCTAGTGCTCGCGGCGGAAAAATTGCAGCACCTACCTAATTTTAAGCTGGTGCTGGTGGGTAGTGGCAGTATGCTTGAGTGGATACAGACGCAAAAGATGTTGAAGGGCTTGGATAACTTGATCCTTGCGGGACGTTTTCCTCCCTCCGAAATGCCACAGTTTTTCAGTCGTGCCGATGGCTTGCTAGTAACGCTTAAGCGGGAGGAAATCTTCGCCTATACGATTCCGAGCAAGATACAGGCTTATCTCGCCGCTGGCCGTCCTGTGATCGCTGCGCTTGATGGCGAAGGTGCTCGTGTCATCGAGGAAGCGGGCGCTGGTCTGTCCTGCCCCGCAGAAGACTCCACTGGCCTGGCTCGCTGCATTGAGCAACTCTTCCATATGCCGGCGGCAGAGCGCGAAAAATTCGGGAAGTCTGGTCGTGAGTATTTTCTGGCGAATTTTGAGATGGCGCGCCAGAGCCAGCGTTTAGTGGAAATCCTCGAGAATAGAATTAGCGAAGGTTGAGGAAGGTCGAAATGAATGTTCTGGTATTAGGCGTGACCGGTATGTTGGGTAGTGCCGTTTTCAGGCAGCTTTCCCACGACCAGCGCTACCAAGTATGGGGCACATTGCGCAATGCCGGAGGACGGCGCCATTTTCCTAAGCATTTTCATGCCCAGTTAATTAGCAACGTTGACGTGCTCGACCAAGATGCGTTGGTTAATGTGCTGGAGCGTACCCGTCCCGATGTCGTCATCAACTGCGTCGGATTGATCAAGCAGTTGGCCGACGCCAAAGATCCGCTGTCGGCCTTGCCGATTAACGCCATGCTGCCACATCGGTTGGCAAAACTCTGTGGGTTGGCGGGCGCTCGGCTGATCCATGTGAGCACGGATTGTGTGTTCTCTGGCCGTAAGGGGATGTATACCGAGGCTGATCTGTCGGATGCGGAAGATCTCTATGGCAAGTCGAAGTTTATTGGCGAACTGCATGAGATGCCGCACGCGATTACGCTGCGTACTTCCATCATCGGGCATGAGCTAGGTACCAACTTCTCGTTGATCGACTGGTTTCTTTCACAAAGTGGTCCGGTCAAGGGCTATGTAAAAGCCATATTCTCCGGCTTGCCCACTGTCGAACTGGCTCGGGTGATGAAGGACTATGTGATCCCGACTCCCGAACTGCATGGCCTTTATCATGTATCGGTCGAGCCGATCGACAAGCTGTCGCTACTCAGGCTGGTGGCTGAGGTCTACGGGCACAGGATTGAGATTACTCCAGACGAGCAAGTCTGTATCGACCGCTCGTTGGATTCTTCCCGCTTCCGTCAGGCCACTGGTTACCTACCTCCGGTCTGGCCAGAGCTGGTCAAAATGATGCGTGACCAGCGTTAATTTTTATATTTTCAAGTGTGGTGACTGTTTATGTTCGATGACAAAGTCTTGATGATTACCGGCGGTACAGGTTCCTTCGGTAATACCGTGTTGAAGCGCTTCCTCGATACCAATGTCAAGGAAATCCGGGTGTTCAGCCGGGACGAGAAGAAGCAGGAAGATATGCGCATTGCCCTGGCCAATGACAAGGTCAAGTTCTATATCGGCGATGTGCGCAATTACGACAGCGTCTCCCAGGCCATGGTCGGTGTCGACTATATCTTCCATGCAGCGGCTCTGAAGCAGGTGCCTTCCTGCGAGTTCTACCCTATGGAAGCGGTCCGTACCAATGTCATCGGCACGGAGAATGTGCTGAATGCGGCGATTGCCACCGGCGTCAAGCGCGTGGTGGTGCTCAGCACGGATAAGGCGGTGTATCCGATCAATGCCATGGGCATTTCCAAGGCCATGGCGGAAAAGCTCATGGTCGCCAAGTCGCGGATGATTCCAGAGTCCGGTCCGGTTATCTGTGCGACCCGCTACGGTAACGTGATGGCTTCGCGTGGCTCGGTGATCCCGCTGTTCATCAGCCAGCTCAAGAGCGGCGAGCCGCTGACGGTCACCGATCCGAACATGACCCGCTTTTTGATGTCGCTGGAAGACTCCGTAGATCTGGTCCTGCATGCCTTCGAGCATGCCGAACAGGGCGACATCTTTGTGCAGAAGGCCCCCGCCTCGACGGTGGCGGACCTTGCTCAGGCGCTCAAAGAGCTGTTTTCCCGCAACAACCCGGTCAAGGTCATCGGTACTCGGCATGGCGAGAAGCTCTATGAGTCGCTGATTTCCCGTGAGGAAATGGCCAAGGCTGAAGACATGGACCGTTATTACCGAATTCCGGCGGATAACCGCGACCTCAACTACAAGAAGTTTTTCGTCGAGGGCGAGCAGCATATTTCCGAACTTGACGACTACACCTCACACAATACCGAGCGCCTGAGCATTCAAGGCATCAAGGATGTACTGCTCAAGCTGGACTACATTCAGGAGCAGCTCAATGCTTAAGGTGATGACGCTGGTTGGCACCCGCCCGGAGCTGATCAAGATGAGCCGCGTGATCGCGGAGCTGGATAGGCAGGTTCAGCATGTGCTTGTGCATTCGGGGCAGAACTACGACTTCGAATTGAACCAGGTGTTTTTCGATGATCTGGAGATTCGCAAGCCGGATCATTTCCTGGGGGCTGCCGGCGATACGGCGGCGAAGACCATCGCGGAAGTGATCGCTAAGGCCGATGAAGTGTTCGAGCTGGAAAAGCCCGATGCGCTCTTGCTGTATGGCGACACCAACACCTGCTTGGCGGTCATTGCGGCCAAGCGCCGGAAAATCCCCGTCTTCCACATGGAGGCGGGGAATCGTTGTTTCGATCAGCGTGTGCCGGAGGAGTTGAATCGTAAGGTTCTCGACCATCTGAGCGATATCAATATGGTGTTGACCGAACATGCGCGCCGTTACCTGATCGCCGAGGGGATTCGCCCGGAAACCATCATCAAGACCGGTTCGCACATGGAGGAAGTGCTGGATTACTACATGCCGCGTATCCAGGCCTCTGATGTGCTTCAGCGCGAAGGGCTGGAGGAGGGTAAGTTCTTCATCGTCAGTACCCATCGGGAAGAGAACGTCGATACGCCCGAGAATTTGCGCGATCTGCTGGACACCCTGCGGGCGCTGGCCGAGACGTACCGGTACCCGATCATCGTCTCCACACACCCCCGTACCCGGAAACGCCTGGAGGCACTGGGCGATTCGTTGGATCACCCGTTGATTCGCTTCGTCAAACCGTTCGGTTTGCTGGACTACATCAAGCTGCAGATGTCGGCGTTCTGTGTGCTATCCGACAGCGGCACCATTACCGAAGAGGCTTCGTTGCTGAACCTGCCGGCGATCACCATCCGCAATGCCCATGAGCGGCCGGAGGGCATGGATGAGGGTACGCTGATCATGAGTGGTTTGAAGACGGAGCGTGTGCTGGATGCGGTGCGTGTGGTGACCAGCCAGCATGATCGTGCCCGGCGCGTGATCCCTGTGGTGAAGGACTACCAGGCCGGCCCGGTATCCAAGCAGGTGGTCAGGGTGGTGCTCAGTTACACCGACTACATCAACCGTACCGTCTGGTCGAAAGCCTGAGTATTCCCGAGGCATATCAATGCGTGTTTTGTTGACTGGCGCTACCGGTTTCGTTGGCCGGGGACTGCTGGAAAGGATGTCGGTTCTGGTTAACCTGGAGTTGGTCGCTGCACTGCGTAGGCCCGTATCAGGGCTCCCCGAATCCGTTACGTGCCTGCAGGTTCCGGGGCTCGAGCCCGACACCGAGTGGCGAACAGCGCTGGAGGGGATAGATGCTGTTATCCATAGCGCCGCTCGCGTTCATGTCATGCACGATGAGTCGTCCGACCCACTCGCGGAGTTCCGCAAGGTCAACGTCGAGGGCACATTGAACCTTGCCCGCCAGGCGGCGGAGGCGGGGGTACGCCGCTTTATCTTTATCAGCTCGATCAAGGTCAATGGCGAGGGTACGCCAGTTGGCAGACCTTACGTTGCCGATGCTCCAGCAGCACCAGCGGACCCTTACGGCATTTCCAAGATGGAGGCCGAACAGGGTTTACGTGCGATTGCAGCTGAAACCGGGATGGAGGTCGTGATTATTCGCCCGACGTTGGTGTACGGGCCGGGTGTGAAAGCCAATTTCTTGAGCATGATGCGCTGGTTGTACAAGGGTGTGCCTTTGCCTTTCGGGGCGATTCATAACCGGCGCAGCCTGGTGGCCTTGGACAATCTGGTCGATCTGATCGTGACCTGTATCGATCACCCTGCCGCAGCGAACCAGACCTTTCTGGTGAGCGATGGTGAGGACCTTTCGACGACTGAACTGTTGCGCAGAATGGGCGCCGTTCTGGGCAAGCCGGCCCGTTTGTTGCCGGTGCCGAGTTGGATGCTGGAGGCTGGGGCGGCGATTCTGGGGAAGAGGGCTCTTTCTCAGCGGTTGTGCGGCTCGCTACAGGTCGACATCAGCAAGACACGCGAGTTATTGGGTTGGACGCCGCCGTCCAGTGTAGATGTAGCCCTGCGCAAAACGGCCGAGAACTTTCTGGAACATCAAACTCAATGAGCATCTGGTGGCTGCTACCGGCTATGGCCGGCGTTTCTCTTTTCCTGACGGGTGTCTTGCGCAGATATGCCTTGGCGCGCAGCTTGATGGATATTCCCAATGGGCGCAGTTCGCACTCGGTGCCCACGCCGCGTGGGGGCGGGGTGGCCATTGTGCTTAGCTTCCTGGTGGCGCTGCCGCTGTTGGCGTCAGGCAGCGCGTTGGCGTGGCCGGTGATGTGGGCGTTGCTGGGGGCGGGTGGCTGGATCGCCCTGGTGGGATTTCTCGATGACCATGGGCATATCGCCGCGCGCTGGCGTCTGTTGGCGCATTTCATCGGCGCTGGTTGGGCATTGGGTTGGTTGGGCGGTTTGCCGCCGCTGGTGATCTTCGGCTTAGACCTGGAGTTGGGGTGGCTGGGTTATGCGCTGGCGGCGTTTTACCTGGTCTGGCTGCTCAATCTGTATAACTTTATGGATGGCATTGACGGTATTGCCAGTGTGGAGGCGATCTGTGTGTGCTCGGGCGGCGCGTTGCTCTATCTGTTGCTAGGCGAGGGGGCCGCGGCACTAGCGCCCTTGTCGCTGGCGGTAGCGGTGGCGGGCTTCCTGTTCTGGAATTTCCCGCCAGCGCGCATCTTCATGGGGGATGCCGGTAGTGGCTTCCTCGGAATTGCGCTGGGCGTGCTCTCGCTGCAAGCGGCCTGGGTGGCGCCACAGTTGCTGTGGAGTTGGTTGATTCTACTGGGCGTGTTCATTGTTGATGCCACCTGGACTCTGTTTCGCAGGCTGCTGCGGGGCGACAAGGTGTACGAGGCGCATCGCAGCCATGCTTACCAGTACGCGTCGCGAGAATTTGGTAAACACTTGCCGGTGACGCTGGCCGTGGCAATGCTGAACCTTTTCTGGCTGCTGCCGATTGCGCTTTGGGTCGGGTTAGGTGGAGTCGATGGCGCCCTGGGATTGTTGGTGGCGTACCTACCATTGGTGTGGTTGGCGGTCAGGTTCAAGGCTGGGGAGCGGGAGTAGAGTCGCCCCTTGCCTGGGGCTTCTCTCCAGACGAGAGGGGGGCGGTTGAGTTCGTTGCCAGGTGTTACGAATGCCAACTGTGGGTAGGATGGAGTCCTTGCGGGGGTATCACCCTGTGCTGATTCCGAGTATGGGTGGCTGGGTGTCTGGCGCTGAAAGTTAATTGCCTTGCGGCTGTTCCACTTATTGGATTGTTAAAGATTTCGAGGACGCTCTAGTGTTAAGGACTGCTGATAAGTTGCGCGGAGGGCTGTTGCGGCTACCGCGTCGCTACAAGCGCTTGTTGCAGGTGACTGCGGATGTGGTGCTGGTGTGGGCTGCGTTGTGGCTGGCGTTTGTCGTGCGCCTCGGCACCGACAATCTGATTCAGCCCTGGGGAGGGCACCTATGGCTGTTCGTGGCCGCCCCGCTGATCGCTATCCCGCTGTTCGTGAGGTTCGGTATGTACCGGGCGGTGATGCGCTACTTCGGTAATGATGCGCTGCTCGCCATTGCCAAGGCTGTCACGCTGTCTGCCTTGCTCCTCGCCCTGGCCGTGTATTGGTACCGCGATGCACCAATAGCTGTGCCGCGCTCACTGGTGTTCAACTACTGGTGGTTGAGTTTGGTGATGCTTGGCGGGTTACGTCTGGGAATGCGCCAATACTTTATGGGCGATTGGTTTTCAGCCAGCCAACCGATGCCCTTTATGAGTCGTGATGACGGTTTGCCTAAGGTGGCGATCTATGGTGCCGGGGCTGCCGGTAATCAGTTGGTCGGGGCCTTGCGTATGGGGCGTGCGATGCGTCCAGTGGCTTTCATAGACGATGACAGCGGCATTGCCGATCAAGTAATTGCTGGCCTGCGGGTGTTCAAGCCCAAGCAGATCCAACAGATGATCGAGGAAACGGGGGCGCAAGAGATATTGCTGGCAATCCCCTCGGCCTCCCGCGGGCGTCGGCGCGAGGTGCTAGGGCTCCTTGAACAGTTCCCACTGCATGTACGCAGTGTGCCGGGCTTTATGGATCTGGCCAGCGGGCGGGTGAAGGTCGATGACATCCAGGAAGTGGATATCACTGACTTGCTCGGGCGTGACGCGGTTCCGCCGCAACAGGAGTTGTTCGAGCGTTGCATTCGTGGTCAGACCGTAATGGTGACCGGCGCTGGAGGCTCGATCGGTTCTGAGTTGTGCCGCCAGATTATGGCGAGTGAGCCCAAAACGCTGCTGCTGTTCGAGCACAGCGAGTTCAACCTGTACAGCATTCATGCCGAGCTTGAACAACGGATCGAGCGTGAGTCCTTGCCGCTCCGGCTGGTGCCAATTCTGGGCTCCATCCGCAATCCAGAACGGTTGCTGGACATTATGCGGACTTGGAAGGTGGACACCGTCTACCATGCCGCTGCATACAAGCATGTGCCAATGGTGGAGCACAACATCGCCGAGGGGGTGCTGAACAACGTCATGGGCTCTCTGTATACCGCTCAGGCTGCGGTGAGGGCCGGCGTTGAGCACTTCGTGCTGATCTCCACCGACAAAGCGGTGCGGCCGACCAACGTGATGGGCAGCACCAAGCGCCTGGCTGAAATGGTTTTGCAGGCATTGAGCCGGGAATCGGCTCCAGTCTTGTTTTCAGACAAGGATACCGTCCATCAGGTCAACAAGACCCGTTTCACCATGGTGCGCTTCGGAAATGTGCTGGGTTCCTCGGGGTCAGTGATCCCGCGGTTCTATGCGCAAATTCGTCGCGGTGGGCCGGTGACGGTTACGCATCCCAATATCACCCGTTACTTCATGACCATTCCCGAGGCCGCTCAACTGGTGATTCAAGCCGGCTCGATGGGGCAGGGGGGGGATGTGTTCGTGTTGGATATGGCCGAGCCGGTAAAGATTTTCGAACTGGCGGAAAAGATGATTCATCTTTCCGGCCTCAGCGTGCGCTCGGAAAAGAATCCTCACGGGGATATCGCAATTGAGTTCAGCGGCTTGCGCCCTGGCGAGAAGCTGTATGAGGAGCTGCTGATCGGCGATAACGTCAGCCCTACCGATCATCCAATGATCATGCGGGCCAACGAGGAGCATCTACCCTGGGATGCTCTCAAGACAGTGTTGGCTGCCTTGCTCGAGGCCGTTCAGCAGGACGATTACGCTAAAGTGCGTCAGTTGCTGCGAGAGACGGTCAGCGGTTATGCCCCGGAGGGGGAAATCGTCGACTGGATACATCAGCAGCGTCGGATTGAGCCCTGATCGTTGGTAAGTTGGAATCGGGGGGAGTGGCTAAGTTAGGTTCTGCAGTTTTAGGTTCTGTACGAAAAGTGCCTGCGCTCGGTGATGCTGCCTTGAAATCGGTCTCAGAATGCTCATTTACAGCACGTAAACTGCGCTTCTTCGGCCGATTTCGCCTTGCCTGACCTTCGCTCGACGACTTTTCGTACAAAACCTTGGAAGTGTTGTGCCAAGAGCACAAACGGCAAGAAATCTGCTTATCCGTAGAACACATTTCTCCCTTCTATTTGCCATTCCTACCTCGACCACAATTGGAAGAGTCCTACGGCTTCAGGTGGCTTTTTGCAGCGCTTGATATTTCGAACAGCCGGTGCGTATTTTGTACAAGCCGCCATCCAGAGCGGCTGTAGTGCACAAGGACAATAACTATGACTACCAAAGTCCGCAGCCCGTTCGCCGAGCGACTGGCCGGCGTAGAAGAGATCGAGTGCGTCACCCCCGACCTGAACGGGGTGATGCGGGGCAAGGTGATGACGGGGGAGGGCTTCCTCTCCGGGCGCCGTTTGCAGCTGGCGCGGGGTGTGCTTCTTCAATGCATCATGGGCGGTTACCCGCCGGCCCGTTTCTATGGCAGCGACGACGGCGACCTGGCCCTGGTCGCGGAGCCTGGCCAGATCCATTGCCTGCCCTGGGCCGATCGGCCACGCGCTTTGGCGATCTGCGATGCCCAGGAGCTGGACGGCCGGCCTTCGGGGTTGTCCACGCGGGGGCTGCTGCGCAAGGTGGTGGAGCGCTATGCCGAACACGGCTGGAAGCCCGTGGTCGCCACCGAGTTGGAGTTCTTTGTCTTCGCGCCCAGCCCGAATCCGACGGAGGCTTTCCAGCCGCCACTCGGGCTGGACGGACGTCGTGAGATCGGCTGTTCGGCCTTCAGTGTGTCCTCCAACAATGGCTTGAGGCCGTTCTTCGAGGAGGTCTATCGCGGCATGGAGGCCTTCGGCATGCCCCGTGACACCTTCATGCACGAGATGGGCGTCAGCCAGTTCGAGATCAACTTCCTCCATGACGACCCGCTGCTGCTCGCGGACCAGACCTTCCTGTTCAAGCATCTGCTCAAGGAGGTCGCGCTCAAGCACGGCATCCAGGTGGTGTGCATGGCCAAGCCACTGGCGCACACTCCGGGCAGTTCGATGCATATCCACCAGAGCGTGGTGACGCTCGACGGCGAGGCGAACATCTTCAGCGATACTCAGGGCGAGCCCACTGCGGCCTTTGCCCACTTCATCGGCGGCCAGCAGGCGGCCATGGCGGATTTCACCGCGCTCTTCGCGCCAAACGTGAACTCCTACCAGCGGCTTTGCCACCCTTATGCTTCGCCCAACAATGCCTGCTGGTCCCACGACAACCGGGCGGCGGGCCTGCGTATTCCAGCCAGCGCGCCAGTGGCCAGAAGGGTGGAGAACCGCTTGCCCGGCGCAGACGCCAATCCCTATCTCGCCATCGCCGCCAGCCTGGCGGCCGGCCTCTACGGGATGGAGCAGCAGCTGCAGCCGAGCGCGCCGATCCAGGGTGAGTTCGAGGCGCCGGACGCGTTGTTGCTGCCCTGTACCCTGCATGCGGCGATCGAGCGTCTGAAACGCAGCGATCTGGCGCGTGAACTGTTCGGCAAGGAGTTCATCGAAGGCTACATTGCTACAAAGACGATGGAGCTCAGCAGCTTCTTCGATGAGATCACGCCCTGGGAACGGCGCATCCTCGCTTCTCAGGTCTGATCGCCCAAGGGCCGTCCGATCGGTCGGCCCTCCCTGTACACGAAGCCGCCTGGAGCGCCGATGCATCGGATTTGGAAGTCGTTTCGCGCACTGTATTTCGCCACCCTGCTCATGCTGATCGGCTCCGGCCTGCTCAGTACCTACCTGGGTCTGCGCTTGGCCGCGGACAAGGTGGACGGGCTCTGGGTCGGCGCCTTGATGGCGGCCAACTATTTCGGCCTGATCCTCGGCGGCAAGTTGGGACATCGGTTGATCGCGCGGGTCGGGCATATCCGCGCCTACGTGGCCTGTGCCGGGGTGGTGACGGCGGCTGTACTCGGACACGGTCTGATCGACCTCCTGCCGGCCTGGTTGTTCATGCGGATGCTGGTGGGTCTGGGAATGATGTGCCAGTACATGGTGATCGAGAGCTGGCTCACCGAGCAGGCCGATGCGAGCCAGCGTGGCCAGGTTTTTGCCGGCTACATGGTGGCGTCCTACCTCGGCCTGGTATTGGGGCAACTGGTGCTGGTCCTGCACCCTGGCCTCGGGCCGGAATTGCTGATGCTGGTGGCCATGTGTTTCGCTCTGTGCCTGGTGCCGGTGGCGTTGACCCGGAAGCTGCACCCGGCACCTCTGCATCCGGCACCGCTGGAGCCGCGCTTTTTCATCAAGCGCGTGCCGCAGTCCATGACCACCGTGCTGGTTTCCGGTCTGGTTATCGGTTCCTTCTACGGCCTGGCGCCGCTCTATGCCACGGCCCAAGGCCTGCCTATCGACCAGGTCGGCCTGTTCATGGGGACCTGCATCCTGGCCGGGCTCCTCGTACAGTGGCCGCTGGGTTGGCTGTCGGACCGTCATGATCGCGCGGTGCTGATTCGCAGCACGGCGGCGTTGCTCGCAGTGTCTGCCTTGCCCCTGGCGATCATGCCGACGGCGCCCCTCGAGGTGCTGTTCCCGGTAGGTTTCCTGGTCTGCCTGCTGCAGTTCAGCCTTTACCCGCTCGCCGTAGCCTTCTCCAACGACCATATAGAAGCCGAGCGGCGGGTGTCGCTGACGGCGATGTTGTTGATCACCTTCGGTGTGGGGGCGAGCATCGGTCCGCTGTTGACCGGCGCGCTGATGAAGCAGTTGGGGCCCAATATGCTCTATGCGTTCGTCTGTTTCTGCGCCACGGTTCTGGTGTTGCGGGTACGACCGGATGCCGTTACCGGACTACACCGGGTCGACGAGGCGCCGCTGCACCATGTGCCGACCCCGGACAATATGATCAGTTCGCCCTTGGTGGCGGCCCTGGACCCACGGGTCGACGAGAGGGCTGTACACGACCAGATGCAGAATGGGGATATCCCCCAGTCCCCAACGGAGCCAACCGGCGGCACGTCCGCGCAACCTCAGCCCGAAAAATAGTGGCCCAACGCCACATTGCTTTTGCCCAATTATTGACCAGTGTGGCTACCTGAGCTTCAAGCCCGAGGCCTGCCTCGGGACTTCAAGGAGGATCTGGTCATGACGTTGAGCATCTCCCTGCATCTGCTAGCCAGCGCCCCGCAGGCTGGCAAGCTCCATCCCCGACTGGTTCCGGAATTGGGGGAGGAGGGGGTGAACCGGTTGCACAGGCAACTGGTGGCGCGCGTTCTCAATCTTCCGCCCATGGGCTTCAGCGAGCGGATCTTCTGGATCGAGGATGGTCCGGACGAGGCCCTGGAAGCCCTGGCCGAGGACAATGACTGGATGGTGGTGGGCCAGCCCGTCGGCGATCTGGGGGAGCGAATGCGACGTATCGCTGCTCTGGGCCTCTCCGAGAACGATGCCGTGGTGCTTATCGGCCAGCATTGCCCGATGCTGGATGCCGATTACCTGTCAGCTGCCTGCGAGGCACTGGATCAACATCATGCTGTGCTAGGTCCGACCGAGGACGGACGCTATGTGCTGCTCGGCCTTCGCCGCATCGATCCGCGACTATTCGAAGCCATGCCTTGGGGCAGCGACCAGGTGCTGGCCTTGACCTGTGAGCGCCTGCAGGAGCTGGATTGGCGGCACGGACTGTTGCCTTCGCTCTGGGTAATGGACGGTCCTGAGCATTTGCCGCGCCTGGGGCGGCTGGGATTCAAGCTCGGGGTTGCCTGAGCGGGGGGCGGAAGCGATTGAAGCGGGCCAGGGGTAGAGACCTGGCCGTCGGACATGCCTGATCGATCGCTAGAAGAGTTCGTCTTTCTCGAATCGCCGGGCTTCGCGCTGCAGCTGGTAGACGAAGCGCTCGACATTGCGTTGCACCAGGCCACTCATCTTGTGGAATCGGATTCCAACGAAACTCATGCCGAGCTTCTCGTCGAAATGCAGGTGGCGCAGCTCGACTGGGGTGGTGATCGGGCCGATCGGCATCTTCGCACTGAAACGCTCATAGACCTGGCCGGGTTGCAGGCGGCCATTCAGGTCGCCTTCGAAGCGAAGCTTGCATCCAGTGGCCGAGATATCCAGCATCACACCCTTGACCGGTGACGACATCTTGTCGCCGTCCAATTCAACGGGAACCAGCTGGCTCTGCTTGAGGGGCGCGCGGAAAGCGTTGCGGCGCTGGTGGTAGGTCACTTCATCGGGCAGGGCGCACCAGTAGCAGCGGTCACCCTCGAACTCGCCGACGGTGGCGGGTTGCTGGGTCTCCCAGGCGATTCGCACGCCTTCATGGAAGCTTTCGACCCGGAAGGTCTCGCCGTTCTTCAGGAAGCGTTCGCCGTCGTTCGGGATCAGTTCATCCAGGGCGATCAGGCCGCGGTCGCGGTCAACTTCTACCAGATAGCTCTGGAAACGCTGGTTACGGTCATGGAAGGTGATGATCAGCGGATCGTGGTGTTGCTGCAGCAGACGAAGGTTGGCCAGGATTTCTACCGGTGCTTTGAGCACTTTTGGGGGCTGTGGGCCGTTCTCTTCGTGGAATGGGTTGGACACGGTCCAGGTCTCTCCAAACGCAAAAGCAGGTCACGCAAAGAGGGGTGGCATCGTGCCTCTATGTCTTTGCGCCTTTCTTGTAGTGTCTTGTCAGGCCTGACTGAGCGGGCGCTGCTGGCCGATTCTAGCGGCAGCCCCTCGGCTGTCATAGAGGCTAGGCGTTTCGCCGCCGCGGAGGATGCCAAGCATGCTGCTGACCGATGCCCGGTTGGCGCGGATCAGGCGGCCGTTGCGCTCGTTGGATGCCTTGCAGCGCTCCAGTAGCTCGCCCAGCTCGTCACTGCGGTTGAGCAGGTGCTCGCCCAGGGGAGAGCGCTCGGCGAGTTTCTGCAGTCCGGCGCGGTCGGCGCTGAGTTGAAGGCTGGCCAGCAGCTGGCTGCGTTGGCGGCCATGCTGGTCGAGCTGGGCGAGAAGCGGCTGCTTGTCGGCAAGCAGCTTTTCGAGGCGGGCGAGATCGCGCTCGCCCATGGCCTGGAATTCTTCGTCCATCACCTCAAGCAAACGTTGGGCGTGGCCGATATCGTCGGTGAACAGTTGAAGCAGGTTGGTGTCGTGCATACGCGCTCTGGGGCCTAGCGTCCAAGTTCCCCAGCGCTGCCCGTGGACTAGCGCTGGGATTCGAAGTTCAGCAGCTTGCTGGCCACGCGCGTGCTGTCGACCTGGTAAGAGCCGTCGGCAATGGCCTGCTTGAGTTTTTCCACACGCTCCTTGTCCACCACGGGCAGGTCGCGCAGTTTTTCTCCGGCTTTCTGCAACACCTGAGCTTCGCTGCTCAGTTGCACGGATTCGCCGCTCTTGGTAGCTGGAGCCTGCTCGCCGGTATTCTGGGTCGATGCAGTCTGGCCGCTGGTGACGGTTTCGCTCTTGCCGGCCTGGGTGCTGCCGGTACGCCCCGTATTTGCGGGCGTGGGGCCGTTATTGAGCCGGTTGAAGTCGATAACCATGATGCTGAACCTCGGACGCTAGTTGGACGCTTACCGTTTTATCGGCCCTGTCCGGGATAACTTTAGAAAATTCTTCAGTGCTGGCTGAGTTTAGGAAATCAGCCCACTTTGGCGCCAGCGGAATCACGCCTACATGTCCACTTCGACCTGGCCCGGGCGCTTGACGCGCGCCCTGATCACACGGCCGGAACTCAGGTTGCGAACCCGGATCTGCTCGCCCGGCGCACCGTTGGCCAGCGCCTCACCGGGCATCCGGACGCTTATTGCCGGACTTTGGGCGCTGATCACCACCTGATCGCCCTTGCTCACCACCTCGGCCTGCTGCAGGTGAAGCGGTGCCAGTACCTGGTCGGGGAGCAGGGTGCGGGTGGTCTTCTGGCCGACGATCTGTTCCGGATCGCTCAGGAATCCCTGGCTCAGGGTACCCACGTCACGCTCAGCCACCGTCACATCCTGGGGCCCGATGGGTGCCCCGCGGCGCAACGGCCGGGTGACGACCACCACGTCGCGATACAGCTTCACCTGGGCCGGTACGAACACGGTCCAGGGCGAACTGCCGTCACAACGGATTCGAACGGTGACGCGCCCCAGCGGCTGCGCCGGGCTTTCCAGCTGGCTCGTCAAATCCTTGTCGCACTCCGCGAGGCGCAGCCGCGGATCGAGGCGGTTGACCTGGATTTCGCTGCGACCCTGGATATTGCTCCGTTGCAGATATTCTTCGACGGCATACTCAAGAAAGCCCTCGGCCGTGCCGATAAGCACCTCAGGCGACGTCACCGTTGCACTCGACGCCGGACTGTAGCCGAGACAGCACAAAGCGGGTAAAACAGCCGCAAGCGATTTGCGGCGTTTTGCCATCAGGTGTCGGAAAAGCGTCGTCATAGCGTTCATGCAAACTGAGAAGCAAGGCTCGTGCCGCCTGCTAGTCTGAAGCGGGCGTTCAATGGCTTGTAATAGGAGTCTGGTCATGGCCGGAGTTTTGGATTCGGTTAACCAGCGTACCCAACTGGTTGGGCAGAACCGTCTGGAACTGCTGCTGTTCCGTCTCGACGGATCGCAGCTCTACGGGATCAACGTGTTCAAGGTGAAGGAGGTGCTGCAGTGCCCCCGCCTTACCCTGATGCCCAAGTCCAGCCCG
The DNA here is from genome assembly GCF_038440135.1 of Pseudomonas sp. OTU5201. Taxonomy (NCBI): domain Bacteria; kingdom Pseudomonadati; phylum Pseudomonadota; class Gammaproteobacteria; order Pseudomonadales; family Pseudomonadaceae; genus Pseudomonas; species Pseudomonas sp. OTU5201. The sequence continues at coordinate 27,562 of NZ_JASATC010000004.1, forward strand.
GTGGTACGCGGGGTCGCCAATATTCGTGGGGGTACCATTCCGATTCTCGACCTGTCCATGGCAACCGGGCGCAGAGGCCTGGATGACTTGAAGAACAGCTTCGTCATCATCACGGAATACAACACCAAGGTGCAGGGTTTCCTGGTGCGCTCGGTGGAGCGCATCGTCAACATGAACTGGGAGGAGATCCATCCGCCACCCAAGGGAACCGGGCGCGATCACTACCTGACGGCGGTTACCCGGGTCGACAAGCAGTTGGTGGAAATCATCGACGTCGAGAAGATCCTCGCCGAAGTTGCCCCCACCTCCGAGGTGGTGTCCGAAGGCGTGATCGACATCGAGACCCAGAGCAAGGCTGTCAGCAAGCGGGTCCTGATCGTCGACGACTCCTCCGTTGCGCGCAAGCAGGTGGTCCGCTGCCTGGAAACCGTCGGCGTCGAGGTGAAGGCCTTGAACGACGGTCGCCAGGCCTACAACTACCTACGTGAAATGGTGGAGGAGGGCAAGGCGCCGGATCAGGAACTGCTGATGATCGTTTCCGACATCGAGATGCCGGAGATGGACGGCTACACCCTGACGGCCGAAATCCGCAACGATCCACGCATGCAGAAACTGCATATCCTCCTGCATACTTCGCTTTCCGGTGTGTTCAACCAGGCGATGGTGAAGAAGGTGGGTGCGGACGATTTTCTCGCCAAGTTCAAGCCGGACGACCTCGCGGCACGGGTAGTAGAACGCATCAAGGTAACGGATGGGTGCTGATGGCTCGGCCCCCTGACATGGAAATAGATTCGTGAGGCGCCCTTAGTGTCTTCAGGTAATGTGGAGTTCGAGCAGTTCCGGGTGTTCCTGGAAAAGACCTGCGGCATTCTGCTGGGCAGCAACAAGCAGTATCTGGTTTCCAGCCGGCTGAACAAGCTGATGGAGCAGAATGGCATCAAGACCCTGGGTGAACTAACTCAGCGCATCCAGGGTTTTTCCCGCGGTGGCCTGCGTGAACAGGTCATCGATGCCATGACGACCAACGAAACCCTGTGGTTTCGAGATACCTACCCCTTCGAGGTGCTGAAAAGCCGGGTGTTGCCCGAGCTGATCAAAGCCAATCCGAACCAGCCTCTGCGAATCTGGTCGGCGGCCAGCTCATCTGGGCAGGAACCTTTCTCCATTTCCATGTCGATCGACGAGTTCGAGAAGATCAACCTTGGCCAGCTCAAGGCGGGGGCGCGCATCGTCGCCACCGACTTGTCCAGCTCCATGCTGGCTGCCTGCAAGGCGGGGGAATATGACAGCCTGGCCATGGGCCGTGGCCTGTCGCAGGAGCGCCTGACCCGCTACTTCGACCCGAAGGGGCCGGGGCGCTGGGTGGTGAAGCCGGCCATTCGCAGCCGTGTGGAGTTCCGTCCGCTGAACCTGCTGGACAGCTATGCGGCGCTGGGCAAGTTCGACATCGTCTTCTGTCGTAACGTGCTGATCTACTTCTCCGCAGACGTTAAGAAGGACATCCTCACCCGCATCCATGCCACCCTTAAGCCCGGCGGCTATCTGTTCCTCGGCGCCTCCGAGGCGCTGAACGGTTTGCCTGACCACTACCAGATGGTCCAGTGCAGTCCGGGGATCATCTACAAAGTGAAATGAACGAGGGAGGCCTATGGCCTCCCTTTTTCAGCCACCGATGTAGGAGCCAGCTTGCTGGCGAACCGTAATTCGCGAGCAAGCTCGCTCCTACACCAGGGTCAGCGTCACGTTGATATTTCCGCGCGTTGCGTTGGAGTACGGGCAAACGATATGCGCCTTGTCCACCAGCTCTTTCGCCGCCTGCTTGTCTAGCCCGGGCAGGGAGATTTTCAGTTCGACCTCGATGCCGAAGCCAGTGGGCAAGGTGCCGATTCCCACCGCTCCTTCTATATAGGTGTCCTCGCTCAGGGTGATTTTTTCCTTGCCGGCGACGAACTTGATGGCGCCGAGAAAGCATGCGGAATAGCCGGCGGCGAACAATTGCTCGGGATTGGTGCCGTCACCGCCTGGGCCGCCCAGTTCCTTGGGCGTGGTCAGTTTCACATCCAGCACGCCGTCCGAGGACACGGCGCGGCCTTCACGGCCGCCGTAGGCTTCGGCGTGGGCGGTGTACAGGGCTTTCTCGATGGGCATGAGAGGTCTCCGGATTGGTGGCAGAGACAAGCAAGCCTAGTCAAAGGATTCGACCTGATCACATCCGTCTGACTGAAGGCAGTCCTTCAACTCGTCAGCCAGTCAATGAACAGGGCGAACAGCTCCGCCTGGGAGCCGATCTCCAGCTTGGTATAGAGATTCTTGCGGTGCATGCGTACCGTTTCCGGGGATATCTCCAGCACCTTGGCGCTGGACTTGGCCGAGTGGCCGCGCAGTAGCAGGTGGGCGATTTCCCGTTCGCGCTCGGTCAGGCGGTCGCTGCCGAAGTTCATGAATGCGGCACGAATCTGCTGGTTGAACGCGGCGGGCATGGGGCTGTGCAACGGCTCTGGGCTTCGGCCATCCAGGCTGCGTGCCAGGCCGCCGCGTTCGTCGAACTGGCGGATCAGCTCGCGTACCAGGGGTTCTGCGGCCCGCAGCAGGTCAAGTTCGGCGCTGCTGAAGCATGCACCGCTGCGGCCCTGGTAGACGCAGAGCGAAACCTTGCGTTGGCCGCCGAGGTCGACGATGAAATGGGCGTCTTCCACCGAGCCGCACTTGAGGTAGTAGGTGCGGTAGTACTCGCTGTTGAAGAAGTCGTCCGGGGCGATTTCCGAGAGGTGGTAGAAGCCTTCCGCCAGTCCGCTTTCAAGGGCCAGGCAGAAGGGGTCGAGCATGTAGCCACGGGCGTAGTAGCGCTCGATCAGCGCTTCGCGGTACTCCGTCGGGATGCCACGCTGGTAGAGCGGGCGAGGTGGCAGGCCCTTGCATTCCAGCCCGAGCAGTATCGACTCGATGGGCACCAGGCTGCCCAGCGCGTCGGCCAGTCGTTCGCAGAACGTCGGTTCGCCGACATTGAGCATGGCCTGCGCCAACCCTGTATGCCAGGCATGCAGGGTGGCGAGGGGCGGGGTTTGGGGCGCAGTGCTGTCAGTCATGTCCGGCAGTCTACTGGCGGCATCCGGCTGCTGCAAAACGCCATTATCGACCGGCATAGTCACCGCTGCGCTGCAGGTCGGCAGCGGTTTCCAGGATGGCTTCGCGCAGCGTCTCGACGATTTCGTCGACCTGGGCGCGCGAGATGGTCAGCGGCGGCGACATCACGTTCAGATGCACAATCGGTCGTACCAGCAGGCCGCGCTTCTGTGCCCTCAGATGGATCTGCTCGCCGATGTTCAGTTCATCGGGGAACAGCGTCTTGCTCGCCTTGTCGGCGACGAACTCGACGCAGGCCATCAGTTTCTGGCACCGCACGCTGCCCACCAGCGGCAGGTCGGCCAGGCTTTGCAGTCGCTCTTCCAGGTAGGCGCCCACTTCATTCACCCGGGCCAGCAGGTTTTCCCGCTGGATGATCTCGATGTTCTTCAGTGCGCTGACGCAACTCACCGGGTGCCCGCTGTAGGTGAACCCATGGCTGAAGCAACGGCCCTTGCCCGGCTCGCCGATCACCTGCCAGATGCGGTCGGAGAAGATGCAGGCACCCAGCGGCAGGTAGCCGGAGGTCAGGCCCTTGGCCGTGGTGATGATGTCCGGTACTACGCCGAAGACGTCCTCCGAGGCGAAGAAGGCGCCGAGTCGGCCAAAGGAGGTCACCACCTCGTCCGAGACATAGAGCACGTCGTGGCGTTGGCAGACCTCCCACATGCGCTTGTGGTAGCCGGCCGGCGGAATGATCACACCGCCCGAACCCATGATCGGTTCGGCAAAGAACGCCGCCACCCGATCCGCGCCCAGGGTGAGGATCTTGTCCTCGAACTCGTTCACCAGGAAATCCAGGAATTGCGCTTCGTCCATGCCCGCTGGAGCGCGGTAGGGGTTGGGGCAGGAGATGTGGTGGATACGATCCTTGAGGAAGTCGAACTCTGCCGGCCGGTCCGCGGCCTTGCCGCCCAGGGACATGGTCAGGTAGGTGGAGCCGTGGTAAGCGTTGACACGGGTGATGACGTGCTTTTTGGCCGGCAACCCACGGCAATTCTGGTAGTACTGCACCAGGCGGTAGGCGGTATCCACAGCAGTGGAGCCGCCTGTGGTGAGGAACACGTGGTTGAGATCACCGGGCGCCAGTTCGGCGAGCTTTTCGCAAAGCTCGATGGCGGTGACGTTGGCCATGTCGCAGAAGGGATTTGAGTAGGCCAGGCGGCGTACCTGGTCGGCGATGGCCTCGGCCATTTCCTCGCGGCCCAGGCCGATGTTGGTGCACCACATGCCGCCCACGGCGTCCAGGTAGCGATTGCCGGCCGTGTCGAAGATATAGGCGCCGTCGCCAGCGGCAATGTTCAGCGCGCCGTTTTCCCGGTGGTCGTCGAAGACGTGATAGCAGTGCATGTAGTGCGCCTTGTCGGCGGCGATCAGACGCCCATTGTCGAACTGGGCGAAGAAGTCGGCGTTTGGGGTATTCATGTTCTTTACCTCTGATACAGGGCAGTTCAAATCACTTGCCGGTCTTGACCGCATTCCAGGTGCGGGTGATCAGGCGCATGGCCTTGGGCGGCTGCGGTTTCTGGGTGAAGAGCCGTGCACGGGTCGCATCGTCGGGGTAGATCGCCGGGTCGTTGCGCACCTCGGCGGCTACCAGCGGAGTGGCGGCCTCATTGCTGTTGGCATAACGGATGTAGTCGGTGACCTGGGCGATCACCTTGGGCTGCAGCATGTATTCGATGAATGTGTGGGCGTTCTCCACATGGGGCGCGTCCTTGGGGATATAGAAGTCATCGAACCAGATCAGCGAGCCTTCCTTCGGGATGAAGTAGTCCAGCTTCACCTTGGCGCCCGCTTCGGTGGCTCGGGCCTGGGCGGTGGCGTAGTCGCCGGACCAGGTCATGGCGATGCACTGGTCGCCGTTTGCGAGGCCGTTGAGGTAGCTCATGGAGTCGAACTTGCGGATGTAGGGACGCACCTTCATCAGCAGGTCATGGGCGGCCTTGAGGTCCTCGGGCTCCGCGCTGTTCGGATCGCGGCCCAGATATGCCAGCGCTAGCGGCAGTACATCGGTGGGGGAGTCGATCAAGGTCACGCCGCAGTCGGCGAAGCGCGACACCACCTCGGGGTCGAAGATCATCGCCAGGGATCCGATCGGCGCATCGGGCATGCGCGCCTTGATCATGTCGACGTTGTAGGTGATGCCGTTGCTGCCCCAGGTGTAGGGCGCCGAGTAAGTCACGCCCGGGTCGAAGTGCTCGAGGCTGGCCAGTACCTGGCGGTCCAGGTTGCCCCAGCTGGGCAGGCGACTCTTGTCCAGCGGCTGGAACACACCGGCCTTGAGCAGCGGTGGCACCAGGGCGGCGTTGAGCACCACCAGGTCGTAGCCGGAGCGACCCGGCAGCAGCTTGCCCTGGACCGTTTCGTAGGAATCGAAGGTGTCGTAGACCACCCTGATGCCGGTGGCTTTCTCGAACTCGGCGAGGGTGTGCTCGCCCATGTAATCCGACCAGTTGTATAGACGCAGGGTATTGCCATCGTCCGCTGGGCTCAGGGCCGGCAACAGGATGAGGGTCGTGCCAAGTGCTGCAACCAGTGTCTTGCGCATGTCGGTTCCGCCTGTATTGTCGTTATCGGGTCACCTGGGGCTACTCTCCGCCGGTTGCCTGGATGCAGCCATAACCCGAACGGGTAGGTGCAATCCACTTCCTCCTGTACAGTCGTTCAGATTCGTCGCATCACCACAGGAGCTTTCGGCATGACGACCCAGGATGTGCGCTACTCCCGTCTGGACCCCGAGTTGCGCAAGGCCCACCTCATCGAAGCGACCCTCACCTGCCTGAAACGACATGGCTTCCAGGGCGCGTCGATTCGCAAGATCTGCGCCGAGGCCGGGGTTTCCGTCGGATTGATCAACCACCATTACGCCGGTAAGGACGAACTGGTCGCCGAGGCCTACCTGGCCGTGACCGGGCGGGTGATGAAGCTGCTCCGTGATGCCATCGACGGAGCCCAGCCCAGTCCACGAGCACGGCTGTCGGCGTTCTTTCGGGCATCCTTTTCCGCGGAGTTGCTGGACCCGCAACTGCTGGAGGCCTGGCTGGCGTTCTGGGGCGCGGTGAAAACCGCCCAGGCCATCAACTCAGCCCATGACCAGTCCTATGGCGAGTACCGCGCCATCCTCGCCAAGTCGCTCAGCGAACTGGCGATAGAGGAGTGCTGGCAGGGATTCGATGCGGAATTGGCGGCCATCAGCCTGAGTGCGTTGCTCGACGGCCTCTGGCTGGAGTCCGGGCTGAATCCGCAAACCTTCACCCCGGAGCAGGGCGTGCTGATCTGCGAGGCCTGGGTGGATGGCCTCCAGGCCGGCGGCGTACAGCGGTTTCTACGGCCCGTCGGGGTCTGTTGATCGGTCGTTCAACTGGCGATAACCTCCAGCCACCTCCAACAATAAGAACGCCCCGCCTGAACGCGGAGGCGGAGGACAATTGCAATGGCTCCCAGTGTGCTGATCGTCGACGACGATCCGCTGATTCGTGAACTGCTCCAGTCCTACCTGGCCCAGGAGGGCTACCAGGTACGTTGCGCCAGCACGGCCGAACAGGCGGAAGCCTGCCTGGCGGAAGCGCCGGTTGACCTGGTGATGCTGGACATCCGACTGCCCGGAAAGGATGGCTTGACCCTCACCCGCGAACTGCGGGTGCGCTCCGAGGTCGGCATCATCCTGATCACTGGTCGCAATGATGAAGTCGACCGAATCGTCGGCCTGGAGTGCGGCGCGGACGATTACGTCGTCAAACCCCTGAACCCCCGCGAACTGGTGTCTCGCGCCAAGAACCTGGTGCGCCGTGTACGCCATGCCCAGCAGCCCGCCGCGCCGGCCAATGGCCAGTTGAAGCGCTTCTCCGACTGGAGGCTGGACAGCGACCGGCGCCGCCTGATCGACCAGGATGGCAGCGAAACCCTGCTCACCCACGGTGAGTTCCAGCTACTCAGCGTCTTCCTGCGCAACGCCGGGCACACCCTCAGCCGCGACCAGTTGATGGACCAGATCCGCAACCGCGAGTGGTTGCCCAACGACCGCTCCATCGACGTGCTGGTTGGCCGCCTGCGCCGCAAGTTGCGCGACGACCCGGCCGAACCCCAACTGATCATCACCATCCACGGCGCGGGCTACCTGTTCACCGCCACGGCCAGCGCTGCCTGAGCCCATGCTGCGTTTCTGGCTGCTGGCCTTCCTGCTGCTCTGTGGCGCCGCCCAGGCCGCGCCTGCGGTACGTTACTGCGATTATCCGGTCTACCCGCCTATCTCCTGGAGCGACGGTAAGCAGGTACGCGGCCTGGCACCGAGTGTGGTCAAGGCCGTGTTCACCAAACTCGGCCTGGACGTGGAGATGGTTGTACTGGGCAACTGGAAACGCTGCCTGCTGGACGCCGCCCAGGGGCGAGTGGATGTGGTGCTGGCCTACCGCACGCCACAGCGTGATAGCGACCTGCTATTCGCCAACGTGCCGGTCCTGCGCGAGGAGGTTGCAGTCTTCTACAACACTCGGCGCCCGCTTCAGGTAGACACGCTGGAAGACCTTGCCCGTTATCGCGGCGGCCTGCTTTTTGGTGAAAGCTACGGCGAAGCCTTTGACCAGACCGTGGCCCGTGTCGGCAACATCGAATGGGTTTCCGATAGCCAGCAGAACTTCGGCAAGCTGATTCGTGGCCGCATCGACTTCATCCCCCATGAGCGGCGCACGGGCCTGCTGTACATCGAACATTTGCCGGGAGGTGGCGACATCCGTGCTCTTCCCATGACCTTGGCTGTGGACCATTTGCGCCTGGGCGTATCGCGGCATTCGCCCCTGGCCGGGCGCATGCCGGACATCGACCGCGAGCTGCAACGCCTGACCGACCGCGGTGATATCGAGCGCTGGCTGGCGGAGAGCGAAGCCACCTACCGCGACATGATCGCCCAGCCGGAGCCGCGTCGATGACCGGACTGAAACCCACCAATGGCCTGTTGCGCCGGCTCCTGCTGTTCATCCTGTTGTTCAGTCTTTGTTTCACGCTGGTGGCCAGTGCCGTGCAACTGCACCTGGAATATCGCCGCGAGATGCGTGATATCGAAGCACGCCTGGAGCTGATCCGCGTCGGCTATCTGGCGAGTTTCGAACGCAGCCTCTGGGACCTCAACCAGGAGCAACTGAAAATGCAGCTGCGCGGTCTGGCGGACTTTCCCGACATCGCCCAGGTACGCCTGACCAGCAGTGATTTCGACTTGCAGGAGGGCGCCAGCGCACTCGCCGGGCCGCTTCGCCGCGAGCGCTTTCCGCTGTCCTACCAACCGCCCAGTGGCGAGCGGCGCCAGCTCGGAGAACTGGAAGTCGCCATTGACCTCGGTGCCGTCTACCAGCGCCTCTATGCTACCGGCCTGACCAGCTTGCTCTGGATGGGGACATTCCTCTGCGGCCTGGCGGTGGCGCTGTCATTTCTGTTTCACCGCCTCGTCACCCGCCACTTGCGGGTGATGGCTGACTTCGCGCGACGCATCGGTGCTGGTGACTGGTACGAAGCGCTGCGTCTGGATCGCCGGGCCGGACGCGGCGCCGATGAAATTGACACGGTCGCCCAGGCCCTGGATGACATGCGTCGCGCCATCCTCGATGACATCCGGCGTCGCGAGGATGATCGCGCCGCACTGCAGGGCCTGGTGGAGCGGCGCACCGCCAGCCTCCAGCGAGCCAAGGAGGAAGCCGAGGCGGCCAACCTCGCCAAGTCTCGCTTCCTTGCCACCATGAGTCATGAAATCCGCACGCCGCTCAGCGGCATCCTGGGTATGGCAGAACTGCTACGCGGTGCGGCCCTGGGCGAGCGTGACTGCAAGCGCCTGGAGGCTTTGCACAAGGCCGCCGAAGGCCTGCTGGCAATACTCAACGAAGTCCTTTATTTCGCGCGACTGGAGGAGGGCGAAGGCCGCCCCGAGCTGGTCGACTTCTCCTTGGCGGCGCTGCTTGACCAGGTGCTGACCCTGCTGGAACCCAAGGCCAGTGCCAACGGCACCATCCTGCGCTCGCGTATCGACGCGCAAGTGGCGACTGAGTGTCATGGCGCCGAGCAGTTCTTGCGTCAGGTGCTGAGTAACCTGTTGGCGAACGCGGTGAAGTTCACCGAGGAAGGAGAGGTACTCGTGGAGGTTCGGCGGCTCGAGAATCTCGAGGGCGCGCAGCGCCTGCGCATCAGCGTCACGGATGACGGCATCGGCATTGCCCCGGACATGCAGGCGAAAATCTTTGAGCGCTTCACCCAGGCGAGCGAGGCCGTCTCCCAGCGCTATGGCGGCACTGGCCTGGGCCTGGCCATCAGCAAGCGGCTGGTGGAACTGATGGGCGGGCGAATCGGCGTGGACAGTCAGGAAGGCGAGGGCAGTTGTTTCTGGTTCGAGCTGACCTTGCGGGCCGCGCGAGGACAATCCATCGAAATGACGGTCGCACCGCGGAGTCACGCGTTGGACGTGCTGGTGGTGGAAGACGTGGCCCTCAACCGCGAAGTGGTGAGTGGATTGCTGGAGCGCGACGGTCACCGGGTCACCCTGGCGGAAGATGCCGCGCCGGCCCTGACGCTTTGTCGGCAGCGGCGCTTCGACCTGATTCTGCTGGACCTGCACTTGCCGGGCATGGCGGGCACCGAGCTGTGTCGGTTGATTCGACGCGATGGGGAGGGGGGCAACCGTGATACCCGCATCCTCGCGTTCACGGCCAGCCAGCAACCTGCGCTGGTGCGCAGCTGCCTGGACGCCGGCATGCAGGGCGCCCTGGCGAAGCCGCTGAAACTCGACGACTTGCGCCGTGCTTTGGCCGGACAGACGCTGCCGCTGGCAGAGGAGGTCGATGCCGAACTGCTGGATCGGCGATTGCTCGACACCCATCGCAGCCTGCTCGGCGAGCAGAAGCTCCAGGGGCTACTGGAATTGCTGCGACGCCTGCTCGAGGAGCACCGGGACGGCCTGCTCGACGCCCTGGTTGCACAGGACTGCGCCGAAGTCGGCCACCTCGCCCACCGTTTGGCCGGCAGCAGCGAGTCCCTGGGTTTGCGCGCCCTGGCCGCCTGCTTGCGGCATTTGGAGGCGATCGCCCTGGCCGGTGACGGCACGGCCTTGCCGGCACTCAAGCCGAACCTGGAAGCGCTGCTATCGCGCTCCGCTTTGGCCCTGGATGGGGTGTTGCGGTCGGCCAGCTGAAATCGAACAAATTCCTTACGACTTTTTACAACTTCGATCCCGGTATTCAACGGCGTCTTACAAGTCGTTCCAATAATCGGTCCGAACCGCGTCCAACGCGGTCCCCGTGGCCTATTGGAGACAAGAATAATGACCCGCAAAGCCCGCCTCTCCCATCGTCGCCTCCACCTGGAGGTGCTGCATGTCTGAAGAACGCATCCAGCTCACCCGCGCGCTGAAAAGCCGTCACATCTTCATGCTGTCGCTGGGCGGCGTGATCGGCACCGGCCTGTTCATGGGCTCGGGCGTCACCATCCACCAGGGAGGTCCGGCTGGCGCCGTGTTGGCCTACCTGGTGGCGGGTGTACTCATGTATCTGGTGATGGTCTGCCTGGGCGAGCTGTCAGTGCAGATGCCGGTTTCCGGTTCCTTCCAGGCCCACGCCACCCGTTACATCGGGCCGGGCACCGGCTTCATGATCGGCTGGGTCTACTGGATGAGCTGGGCCACTACCGTCGGGCTGGAGTTCACCGCCGCCGGCATGCTGATGACGCGCTGGTTCCCCGATGTCCCCATCTGGTACTGGTCGGCGCTCTTCGTGGCAGTGCTCTTCTCCCTGAACGCCCTGGCCACTCGCGCCTTCGGTGAAGCGGAGTATTGGTTCTCCGGAATCAAGGTTGCGGCCATTCTCGGTTTCATCGTCGTCGGTCTGCTCGCCATCTTCGGCGGCCTGCCGCTGGCCAGCGGCGAGCCGGCTCCCATGTTTTCCAACCTGATCGGCGACAGCCTGTTCCCCAACGGTATTTCCGCCGTGTTCGCCGTGATGATGGCGGTGGTCTACGCCTTCCAGGGCTGCGAAATCATGGGTGTGGCAGCCGGCGAAACCGACCAGCCGGAAAAGAGCATCCCTCGCGCCGTGCGAAATGTGGTGTTCCGCGTACTGATCTTCTACGTGCTGGCCATCGTCGTGCTCTCGGCCATCGTGCCATGGCAGGAGGCCGGGCTGATGGAAAGCCCCTTCGTTCAGGTGTTCGATATGGTCGGCATTCCCTTCGCTGCCGATTTGATGAACTTCGTCATCCTCACCGCCATTCTCTCGGTCGGTAACTCCGGCCTCTATGCCTCCACCCGCATCCTCTGGGCGATGTCCAAGACTGGCATGGCGCCGCGTGGCCTGGCCCGGCTCAGCAAGCGAGGCGTGCCGCTCAATGCGCTGTCCGTCACCCTCTGTTTCGCCCTGGTTTCCCTGCTGACCAGCTTCATCGCCGCCGACACCCTGTTCATGGTGCTGATGGCCATCAGCGGCATGGCCGGCACCGTGACCTGGATCGTCATCGCCCTGGCCCAGTACCGCTCCCGTCGCGAACTGTACAAGTCAGGCGGCACGGTGCAGGACCTCAAGTACGCCGCCCCCCTGTTCCCGCTGATTCCGCTGGCCTGCATCCTGTTGTGCAGCTCGCTGTTCATCTTTCTGGCCCTGGACCCGACCCAGCGCCCGTCGCTCTACTGGGGCTTCGGCTTTATCGGGATCTGCTACGGGGCGTACTACGTCCTGCAGTACAAGCGCCAGCGCAGGGCGGTGATTGCGCCAGCCGCCTGATGGTCCGGTGCTGGCCTGATTCGCGATTACGCTCGCTCCCACAGGAAACGCCAACAACGCCCGCTCCCCCTTGGGGAGGGGGCTGGGTGAGGATTCCTCACCTCACCTCACCTCACCTCACCTCACCTCTCATCCCGCATCACGAAGCAGTTTTCCTCCCCAGGAATCCGGGTTTCGAGTTGTTCGAAGATGTAACAACTCTTTGTTTCGGGTTCTGTCTTCTTTTGAAAAGCCTTTTAGAAACAATCAGATAGATAGTAATCCTCTCCGTTACATACCTCATTTGGGCAGGATTGCCGGCTTCCTGAACACTCGTTTAGGATCGCTGCAACTTCCCAGCCTCACCAGCAAAGACAACAAGACGAGGGCTTCCATGACTACCCTGCTCAGCCAGGTCGAAGCCGGCATCGCCCGGATCACCCTGAATCGCCCGCAACAGCGCAACGCGCTGGATATCCCCACCCTGAAATCCCTGCATGCGCTTCTGGATTCGCACGAGGCTGATCCGGCCGTGCGCGTAGTGGTACTGAGCGGGACGGGGCGCAGTTTCTGCGCGGGCGCGGACCTTGCCGAGTGGGCTGAAGCCGATGCCCGCGGCGCTCTGGAAACCTACGGCTGGACTGAAACCGCCCACGCGCTGATGACTCGCCTCCACGGTCTGGCCAAGCCCACCATTGCCGCCATCAACGGCACGGCCGTCGGTGCGGGGATGGACCTGACCCTGTGCTGCGACTTCCGTATCGCCGCCGCCTCGGCCCGCTTCAAGGCCGGCTACACCGGCATGGCCTATTCACCCGACGCGGGCGCCAGTTGGCACCTGCCGCGCCTGATCGGTGCCGAGCAGGCCAAGCGCTTGCTGTTCCTCGACGAACTCTGGGGCGCCGAGCGTGCCCTGGCCGTTGGCCTGGTGGGCGAAGTCTGCGCCGACGAGCGACTTCAGGAAGTCGCGGGTGAACTGGCCTCCCGCCTGGCAACCGGCCCGACCTTCGCGTTCACCCAGACCAAGGCGCTGATTCGCGATGGCGCCAGCCGCAATCTGGCTCAACAACTGGAGGCCGAGTTGGCCTCCGGTCTGCTTTGCGGTCGCAGCGAGGATGCGGCTGAGGCCTTGCGCGCCGTTGCCGAAAAGCGCGCTCCCCAATTCACCGGCCGCTGATGCGCCGAATCCGCCAGAGGACCTAGCCATGAACTTCCAACTGACCCAGGAACAGGAAATGCTCGTCGACGCGGTACGCGCCTTCGTCGACAAGGAACTGCTGCCCCACGAAGAGGCCGTGGACCGTGCTGACGCCGTGTCTCCGGAGCTCGCCGCGGAAATTCGCGGCAAGGCACTGGCTGCCGGTTTCTATGCCTTCAACATGCCGGAAGAGGTGGGTGGCGGTGGCTTGGATTACCTGTCCCAGGCCCTGGTGGAGCGTGAACTGTCCAAGGTGTCCTGGGCGCTGCACGTGTTCGTAGCGCGGCCCTCGAAGATCCTCATGGCCTGCAAGGGCGAGCAGATCCAGCAGTACCTGTTGCCGAGCATCCAGGGCGAGAAAATCGACTGCTTCGCCCTCACCGAGCCGGGCGCCGGCTCCGATGCCAACTCCATCAAGACCCGCGCTGTGCGCGAGGGCGACGACTTCGTGCTGAACGGCAGTAAGCACTTCATCAGCCATGCCGGCCATGCGGACTTCGCCATCGTTTTCGCTGTCACCGACACCTACGAGCACAACGGCAAGAAGCGCAACGCCGTCACCGCCTTCCTGGTCGACAAGGGGACTCCGGGCATGACCGTGCGCCGTGGTCCCAGGTGCGTGAGCAACAAGGGCTACCACACCTACGAAATCTTCTTCGATGACTGCCGCGTGCCAGCCTCCAAAGTCCTCGGCGAAGTCGGCAAGGGGTGGGAGGTGGCCAACGCCTGGCTCACTGCGGGCCGCGTGATGGTTGCCGCCAACTGTGTCGGCCAGGCCCAGCGCGCCCTCGACTTGTCTCTGCAATGGGCAGCCGACCGCAAGCAGTTCGGTCAGCCCATCGGCAGCTACCAGGGCATTTCCTTCAAGCTCGCCGACATGGCCACGCAGATTCGTGCGGCCGAGCTGATGACCCTGCACACGGCCTGGAAGATGGATCAGGGCACCATGACCGACGGCGAAGCCGGCATGGCCAAGCTGTTCGCCAGCGAGGTGCTGGGCAAGGTGGCCGACGAGACCGTGCAGATTTTTGGCGGCATGGGCCTGATGGATGAAGGCCCGGTGGAACGCATCTGGCGCAATGCGCGAATCGAGCGGATCTGGGAGGGCACCTCGGAAATCCAGCGCCACATTATTTCCCGCGAACTGCTGCGGCCGCTGCTGCGCTGACCGGAGGCCGAGCATGACTCAACGAGACAACCTCAAGCGCCTGCTGGCGCCACGTCACCTGGCCTTCGTCGGCGGCCGCAGTATGGCCCGCGCCCTCAAGCGTTGTGCCGAAGGCGGTTTTACCGGCCAGATGTGGCTGGTCAATCCTCAGCATGCCGAGCTGGAAGGCGTCCCTTGCGTTTCCACCGTCGCCGAACTGCCCTGCGGACCGGATGCGGTCTTCATCGCCACCAACCGCGAACAGACCCTGGAAAGCGTCGCCGCATTGGCGGCCAAGGGTGCCGGTGGCGCCATCTGCTACGCCTCCGGCTTTGCCGAAACCGGCGCTGAAGGCCAGGCCCTGCAAGCGCAGCTGCTGGCTGCAGCGGGTGAGATGGCGCTGCTCGGGCCCAACTGCTACGGCCTGCTCGACTACTTGCACGGCGCTGCCCTCTGGCCGGTGGCTCACGGCGGCAAGCAGGTCGAGAAAGGGGTGGCCGTGCTCACCCAGAGCGGCAACTTCGCCTACAACCTGTCCATGAGCGACCGCTCGTTGCCGGTGGCCTATATGGCTTCGGTGGGCAACCAGGCCCAGCTGGGCGTTGCGGAACTGATGGACGTGCTGCTGGACGAGCCGCGCGTCACGGCCATCGGCTTGCACCTGGAAGGACTGAAGAACGTGCCGGGCTTCGCCCGTGCGGCACATAAGGCGCTGGAAAAGGGTGTGCCGATCATTGCCCTGAAGACTGGCGTGTCACAGATCGGCGCCGAACTGGCGCTCAGTCATACCAGCTCGCTGGCCGGTTCCGATGCGCTTTACGACAGCCTGTTCGAGCGCCTGGGAGTGATCCGCGTCAGCGGCCCGGTAAGTTTCATGGAAACGCTCAAGGCCGCTGCCTGCGGCACGCTGCCGGCCGGCCCCAGCCTTATCGCCTTGGCGTGTTCCGGTGGTGATGCCGGGCTGATCGCCGACTATGCCGAGGCCAATGGCCTGCACTTGCCGAAACTGGACGCTGGCCAGTACCACGCGCTGGCGCAGATCCTGCCGAGCTACGCGAACATCGCCAACCCGCTGGATTTCACCACGGCCATCTGGGGTAACGGCGACGCCTTGGAGCGCATGCTCGACAGCGCGCTGCGCAGTGCGGCCGACGCGGCACTGCTGGTGCTGGACTACCCCGGTGAAGAAACCGGTGAACGACCGCAATGTGACCTGCTTCTGGAGCGCTATTGCGAAGCCTTGAAGCGTCATGGCAAGGCCGGCTTCATCGCGTCGGCCTTCCCCGAGTTGCTGCCTGCAGCCGCCCGGGATTACCTGCACGCCCGTGGCGTCGCCGCCCTGCAAGGGGTGGAGGATGGCCTCGCCGCATGGGGCCGCATCGCCGCCTACCGGCAGCGCCGTGAGGCGCTGTTGGCCCGCGGCGAATCCGCCCTGGTGCCGATGAGCCCATCGCCACTGGCCGATGGCGAGTTGTGGGATGAGTGGCAATCCAAACAGGCTCTGCGCGCCTTTGGCCTGCCGGTACCGCAGGCGCTGCTCAGTACCCCGGAGCGGGCACTGGAGGATGCCGACCAGCTTGGCTATCCGTTGGTGTTGAAGGCCGTCAGTGCGCAGTTGCCGCACAAGACCGAAGCCGGTGCCGTGGCCCTCAACCTGAAAAATGCCGAGGCGCTGGCACAGGCCCTTGGCGAGATGCGGCAACGCATTGCCGCCTATGCACCGGGCGTTGTATTCGACCAGGTGCTGCTGGAGCGCATGGCCACGGCGCCGCTGGCGGAGCTGATCGTCGGCATCAAGCGCGAGCAAGGCTTCGGCCTGGCCCTGGTGATCGGTGCCGGCGGCATCCTGGTGGAGTTGCTCAAGGACAGCCGCAGCCTGCTGCTTCCCACCAATGACGCGGCCATCCGGGATGCCCTGCTGAGCTTGCGCAGTGCGCCGTTGCTCACTGGCTTCCGCGGTCGCCCGGCGGCAGATCTGGAGGCGTTGGTGGCCGCCATTCGCGCGGTGGCGGATTACGCCTGCGAGAACGCGGGGCAGTTGCTGGAGCTGGACGTCAATCCGCTGCTGGTGAGTGTCGACGGCGCCGTGGCGGTGGATGCACTGATTCGTATCGCGGAATGACATCCCCCTGTAGCAGCGAGCGTGCTCGCGAACGGCTGAGCACGAGAGTTTCGCCAGCAAGCTGGCTCCTACAGGTCTTGGTATCGATTCGAGGAGACACCTCATGCAACACCAGAACACTCTCACCGGCGGCCAGGCCCTGGTTCGCCTCCTGGCCAACTACGGCGTGGACACCGTGTTCGGCATCCCCGGCGTGCACACCCTCGAGTTGTACCGCGGCCTGCCCGGCAGTGGTATCCGTCATGTGTTGACCCGTCACGAGCAGGGTGCCGGATTCATGGCCGATGGCTATGCCCGCGTCAGCGGCAAGCCCGGAGTCTGCTTCATCATCACCGGCCCGGGCGTGACCAACGCCGCCACGCCGATTGGCCAGGCCTACGCCGATTCGATTCCAATGCTGGTGATCTCCAGCGTCAACCATACGGCGAGCCTCGGCAAAGGCTGGGGCTGCCTGCACGAAACCCAGGACCAGCGCGCCATTAGCGCGCCCATCACCGCCTTCTCGGCCGTGGCCTTGACGCCC
This sequence comes from Pseudomonas sp. OTU5201, assembly GCF_038440135.1. Taxonomy (NCBI): domain Bacteria; kingdom Pseudomonadati; phylum Pseudomonadota; class Gammaproteobacteria; order Pseudomonadales; family Pseudomonadaceae; genus Pseudomonas; species Pseudomonas sp. OTU5201. The sequence goes on from NZ_JASATC010000004.1 coordinate 44,404, forward strand.
GAGGACCTGCCTGAGCTGGTGGCCCGTGCCTTCGCCGTATTCGACGGTGAACGTCCACGCCCGGTGCATATCTCGGTTCCGTTGGACGTGCTGGCGGCGCCGATCGCGCGGGATTGGAGCCGTGAAGTGGTCCGTCGACCCGGCCACGGACTGCCCTCTGGCGATGCACTGCAAGCGGCGGCGAACCGACTGGCTACTGCGAAGCGTCCGATGATCATCGCGGGCGGCGGTGCGCTGGAGGGCGCCGATGCCCTCCAGGCCGTCAGCGAGCGATTGGCCGCGCCGGTCTTTACCAGCGTTGCCGGCAAGGGGCTGCTACCGCCCGAGGCACCGTTGAACGCCGGCTCAAGCCTTTGCATGGCGCCCGGGTGGGAAATGATCGCAGAGGCCGATGTGGTACTGGCGGTGGGCACCGAGATGGCCGACACCGACTTCTGGCGCGAGCGCCTGCCGCTGACCGGCGAGCTGATCCGTGTTGATATCGACCCTCGCAAGTTCAACGACTTCTATCCCTGCGCGGTGGCGCTCAAGGGCGATGCCCGGCAGACCCTGGAGGCCTTGCTGGTCCACCTGCCGGCGGCGGGCAGGTTAGGGGAGGCGGCCGTGGCGCGCGTCGACCGGCTGCGCGAGGCGATCCGCAATGGCCACGGACCGCTGCAGGCTATCCACCAGGCGATCCTCGACCGCATTGCTGCTGTGCTTCCGGCGAATGCCTTCATCAGTACCGACATGACCCAGTTGGCCTACACGGGCAACTACGCCCTTGCCAGCCGGGCGCCGCGCAGCTGGCTGCACCCCACCGGCTACGGCACCCTCGGCTATGGATTGCCGGCTGGCATCGGCGCCAAGTTCGGCGCGCCGACGCGGCCCGGCCTGGTTCTGGTGGGCGACGGTGGTTTCCTCTACACCGTCCAGGAGCTGGCCACTGCAGTGGAGGAACTGGACAGCCCGCTGGTGGTGCTGTTGTGGAACAACGATGCACTGGGCCAGATCCGCGACGACATGCTGGCCCTGGACATCGAGCCGCTAGGCGTACTGCCGCGCAACCCGGATTTCGCCGGACTGGCCCGCGCCTTCGGCTGCGCCGTGAAGCAGCCACAGAGTCTCGACGAACTGGAACGCGACCTGCGCACAGGCTTCGGCCATCCCGGTGTCACCCTGATCGAACTGAAACACGCCTGTGCTCGTTGAGCACGGGCCAAGGAGCTATCCATGCGTTTTTCCGACCTCACCCAACGTATCGCCGGCGACGGCGCAGCTGCCTGGAACATTCACTACCGTGCCCTGGAGCGCCAGGCCAGGGGTGACGACATTCTCCTGTTGTCGGTGGGCGATCCCGACTTCGACACACCGCAGCCCATCGTCCAGGCGGCCATCGACAGCCTGCTCAACGGCAACACCCACTATTCCGACGTGCGCGGCAAGTTCGCACTGCGCCAGCGCATCGCCGCCTGGCACAACCAGCGCAGCGGACAGAACGTCGACACCGACCAGGTGGTGGTGCTGGCCGGTGCCCAGTGCGCGCTGTACTGCGTGGTGCAGTGCCTGCTCAATCCGGGGGACGAAGTCATCGTTGCCGAACCCATGTATGTCACCTACGAAGCCGTGTTCGGCGCCTGTGGCGCCAAAGTGATCCCGGTGCCGGTCCGCTCGGAGAACGGCTTCCGCATCCAGGCCGAAGACGTGGCCGCCGTCATCACGCCGCGGACCCGCGCCCTGGCCCTGAACAGCCCGCACAATCCCTCCGGCGCCAGCCTGCCGCGCACCACCTGGGAAGCCCTGGCCGAACTCTGCATCGCTCACGACCTCTGGATGATTTCCGACGAGGTCTACAGCGAGCTGCTGTTCGAAGGTGAGCACATCAGCCCGGCCAGCCTGTCGGGCATGGCCGAGCGTACGGCGACCATCAACAGCCTCTCCAAGTCCCACGCCATGACCGGTTGGCGCGTGGGCTGGGTGGTGGGATCAGAGGCGTTGGCCGGGCACCTGGAAAACCTTGCCCTGTGCATGCTCTACGGTTCGCCGGACTTCGTGCAGGACGCTGCCTGTGTTGCCCTGGAAGCTCGCTTGCCGGAGCTGGGCGCCATGCGCGAGGCCTATCGCCAGCGCCGTGACCTGGTGTGCGCCAGCCTGGAAGGCTGCCCCGGCCTGCGCGCGCTGAAGCCGGACGGTGGCATGTTCGTGATGGTGGATATCCGCCCGACCGGATTGTCTGCGCAAGACTTCGCCGACCGGCTGCTGGACAACCATGGCGTTTCGGTACTGGCGGGTGAAGCCTTCGGGCCGAGCGCGGCCGGGCACATCCGCCTGGGGCTGGTGCTGGGCAGTGAGCCGCTGCAAGAGGCCTGCCGACGCATTGCCCGTTGTGCGGCCGAACTGATTGGTCAACTAGAAATCGCGTGAATGAAGGTTTGCGTTGCGCGGCGAATCCGTGAATGTTGGGCTTCGCTACGCTCTGCGCCAACCTACGGACCGTCCCATAAGGAACACCCATGAAGATCCTGATCGTCCATGCCCACCCCGAGTCGCAGTCCTTCTGCAGCGCCTTGCGCGACCTGGCCGTGGAAACCCTGCAAGGGCAGGGACACGAAGTCCGGCAATCCGACCTCCACGCCCTGGAATGGAACCCGGTAGCCAGTGCTGCCGATTTCAGCGAGCGGCAAAACCCTGATTACCTGGTCTATGCGCTGGAACAGCGCGAAGGCGTGAAGGCCGGCAATATTGCGCCGGATATCCAGCGCGAGCTGGAGAAGTTGCTTTGGGCCGACCTGCTGATCCTCAACTTCCCGCTCTACTGGTTCTCCACTCCAGCCATCCTCAAGGGCTGGATCGACCGGGTGCTGGTATCCGGCGTCTGCTACGGCGGCAAGCGCTTCTACGACCAGGGCGGCCTGGCCGGCAAGAAGGCACTGGTAACCCTGACCCTGGGCGGCCGCGAGCACATGTTCGGCGAGGGGGCCATCCATGGTCCGCTGGAAGACATGCTGCGGCCGCTGCTGCGTGGCACCCTGGCCTACGTCGGCCTGGAGGTCCTGCCGCCTTTCGTGGCGTGGCATGTGCCCTACATCAGCAGCGACGCCCGCCAGGATCTCCTGCGCGCCTATCAAGACCGGTTGCAGGGGCTGGATCAGGACCTGCCACTTCAGTTTCCCCGGCTGGACCAGTTCGACGACAGGTTGTATCCACTGGCTCGTTGAGAGCACTGAGAGCACCAAGGCCGCCCGAGGGCGGCCTTCTTCTTTCTCCGCTGAACTCTTTTTGTAGGAGCGAGCTCTGCTCGCGAAAGTCCCGGGCGCGATCATTCGCGAGCAAGCTCGCTCCTACCTGTTCTATCGCCGGGTGCCCACGGCAAAGCGGCAACCAGCGGCAAGTTGCCCTTGCCGCTTTGCCGCCCGTCCAGCGTTCATTGCCGCTTTTTGCCGCTCAAAATTTTCATAAGATATTGAAAATAAAGGATAAAGCTATTTGGCACGGCCTTTGCTGAATGTCAGGCAAGCAACCCAGATTGCCACTGGCAAAGGTTCCGGACATGAGCATCAGTTTCGAAAAGGCCCTCGGCATCCATCAGCAAGCCCTCAGCTTCCGCGCTCAGCGTGGAGAGGTGCTGGCCAACAACATCGCCAACGCCGATACCCCGAACTACAAGGCTCGTGACCTCGACTTCGCCAGCGTGTTGGCCCAGCAGTCCGAGAAGGCTGCCCAGGGCGGCTTCCAGGCCGCCCGGACCAACGAACGGCATATCGCCGCCGAAGGCTTCGATCTGGCGGATGCCTCGCTGAAGTACCGCATCCCGTTCCAGGCCGCCGTCGACCAGAACACCGTCGACGCCCAGCTCGAGCAATCGAACTACACCGAGAACGCCATGCAGTTCCAGGCCAGCTTCACCTTACTCAACAGCAAATTCAAAGGGCTGATCGGCGCCCTGCGCGGCGAATAACGGAGAGCCAAGCCATGTCCCTGTCCAGCATCTTCAGCATCGCCGGCACCGGCATGAGTGCGCAGAACACTCGGCTGAACACCATCTCCAGCAACATCGCCAACGCCGAGACCGTTTCCTCCAGCCTCGACCAGACCTACCGCGCCCGTCATCCGGTGTTCGCCACCATGTTCCAGGACAGCCTGGGCGGCGGTGACCGCGGCTCGCTGTTCGCCGACCAGGACCAGTCCGGCGCCGGCGTGCAAGTTCTCGGTGTCGTCGAGGACCAGAGCACCCTGACGCCGCGCTACGAGCCCAACCACCCGGCGGCCAATGCGGAAGGTTACGTCTACTACCCGAACGTGAATGTGGTCGAAGAAATGGCCGACATGATTTCCGCCAGCCGGTCGTTCCAGACCAACGTGGAAATGATGAACACCGCCAAACAGATGATGCAGAAAGTGCTGACCCTGGGTCAGTAACAGGGAGCGAACCCGCATGAGTGTCAGCAACGTATCGTCCACCGATGGCCAGTCTTTCCTCGATCAATACGCCATCAAGAACGAAACCAAGACCAGCAACGATCTTGGCAAGAACGAATTCCTTGAGCTGCTGGTCGCCCAGTTGAACAACCAGGACCCGCTGGCGCCCCAGGAAAACGGTGAGTTCATTGCCCAGCTGGCGCAGTTCAGCCAGGTAGAGGGCATCGAGAAACTGAACACCAGCATGGGCTCGCTGCTCTCTGGTTATCAGTCTTCCCAGGCCCTGCAGGCCTCGTCCCTGGTGGGACGCAAGGTGATCGTGCCGTCCGAGAAGGCCGTGGTGGATACCGCCGAAACCTTCAAGGCCAGCGCCACCCTGCCCATTTCCAGCAGCAACGTCTGGGTCAACGTCTACGACACCGCCGGCACCCTGGTGAATCGCATCAACCTGGGCGAGCAGCCTGCCGGCAGCGTCAGCTTCATGTGGGACGGCAAGGACTCCAGCGGCAAGGTCATGCCGCCCGGTACCTACAAGTTCGAAGCGCAGGCTCAGTACGGCAGCGAATCCAAGGCCCTCTACACCATGCTGCCGGCCAACGTCGACAGCGTCACCCTGTCGCAGAACGGCGGCGAGCTGATGCTCAACCTCGCCGGCATCGGCAGCGTCGGCTTGTCCAAGGTCCAGGTCATCGGTCAATAACTTCCCGGTTCAGAGCGCCGGGAAGCACCGGCAAAGGAGATAGAAATGGCGTTCAACATCGGTCTCAGCGGCCTGCGGGCGGCGACCAGCGACCTCAACGTCACCGGCAACAACATTGCCAACGCGGGCACCGCGGGTTTCAAACAGTCCCGCGCAGAGTTCGCCGACGTCTACGCTGCCTCGGTGCTCGGCACCGGCAAGAACGCCCAAGGTAGCGGTGTGGCCCTTGGCGATGTGTCCCAGCTGTTCAACCAGGGCAATATCAACTACACCCAGAACGCCCTGGACCTGGCCATCAACGGCAACGGCTTCTTCCAGACCAGTAACAACGGCGAGATCAGCTACACCCGTGCCGGCTATTTCGGCACCGACCGCAACGGCTACATCGTCAACAACTTCGGCTACCGCCTGCAGGGTTACGGCATCGACGGTAACGGCAACGTGCAGAACGGCGTGGTCAGCGACCTGCAGATCCAGACCGGGAACCAGGCCCCCAAGGCCACTACCGAGATCCAGCAGAAGTTCAACCTGAACTCCACGACCAAGGCGCCGACCAATACCCCGTTCGACCCGAGCGACCCGACGACCTACACCTCGTCCACCTCGGTCAACATCTATGACTCCCAGGGCAATGCCCACGTCATGACCCAGTACTTCATCAACAACTCCGATCCGGCGGCCACCCCGCCGGTGACCAACGACTGGACCATGGCCGTGCTCGTGGATGGCCGGAATCCGTCCGACCCGACCAGCACCGATCCCCACACCACCAACCTGCAGTTCAATGCCGACGGCAGCCTGAACACGGCTGGCATGGCCGCGGGCGGCGAGCTGAACTACGACCCGGCTACCGGCCTGATGAACCTCGACGACTGGGTGCCCGCGGTTTCCGATGGCGGTACCCCGGCCAACTGGTCAGCCAACGGCGCCACTGCCAACGCCGGCGGCATCAGCGTCGACATCCGCGGTTCCACCCAGTACTCCAGTGCCTTTGCGGTGAACAGCATCAGCCAGGATGGCTACACCACCGGCCAGTTGGCCGGTCTGGAAATCGACGACACCGGCGTGATCTTCGCCCGTTACACCAACGGCCAGTCCAAGGTGCAGGGGCAGGTGATCCTCGCCAACTTCGCCAACGCCCAGGGCCTCAGCCCGGTGGGCAAGACTGGCTGGGTACAGTCCTTCGAGTCCGGTGAGCCGGTGGTCGGCACCCCGCGCTCCGGCACGCTGGGTGCCCTGCAGGCCGGCGCGCTGGAAGATTCCAACGTCGAGCTGTCGGATCAACTGGTGAACCTGATCGTTGCCCAGCGCAACTACCAGGCCAACGCCAAGACTATCCAGACAGAGGACGCCGTGACCCAGACCATCATCAACCTGCGTTGATGAGCGGCTGCATCCTTTCGATGGAGTAGCTGATGTAGGAGCGAGCTTGCTCGCGAAGGTTTGCCCATTCGCGGGCAAGCCCGCTCCTACTGGCGGCAAATCCCCTTGCCGCTGGCGGCAGCCGCTGGCCGCCAGCGCTTTGACTAGGCCCTGCAAAGGGCTTTTTTCTTTTATGGAAAATCCTTTTATTTCAGTGTCTTGAGAATGATATTCGAGTTTGGCATGGCGCTTGCTGGATAGCCTGCAAAGAGCCAAGGGCGGCAACGCCCACTCGGAGAGATTCATGGACAAGATGCTTTACGTCGCGATGAGCGGAGCCAGCCAGAACAGCCTGGCCCAGCGTGCTCATGCCAATAACCTGGCGAACATCTCCACCACCGGTTTCCGTCGTGACTTCGAGCAGGCGCGCTCCATGCCGGTGTTCGGTGACAGCTTTCCGTCGCGGGTCTATGCCATGACCGAGCGCCCGGGTACCGACTTCACCCCGGGTGCCCTGCAGGAAACCGGTCGGGACCTGGATGTGGCCATCGAAGGAGAGGGCTGGATCGCGGTCCAGTCCCCGGACGGCAGCGAAGCCTACGTGCGTACCGCCAGCCTGCAGATCGATGCCCTTGGCCAGCTGCGCACCGGCAATGGTTTGCCGGTCATGGGCAATGCCGGTCCCATTGCCATTCCGCCGGAGCAGAAAGTCGAGATCGGCCAGGACGGCACCATCAGCATCCGCGCCCTGGGTGAGAACCCCAACGTGGTGGCGGAGGTGGACCGCATCAAGCTGGTCAATCCCGATCCCAAGCAGCTGGAGAAAGGCAGCGACGGCATGATCCGGGTCAAGGACCCGCAGCAGTTGGTGCAGGCGGATGCCAATGTGCAGGTGACCTCCGGCTTCCTGGAAGCCAGCAACGTCAATGCCGTGGAAGAGATGACGGCGATCCTCTCACTGTCCCGCCAGTTCGAGCTTTCCGTGAAGATGATGCGTACCGCCGAGGACAATGCCTCGGCGATGGCGCGGGTCTTGCAGTTCAGCTAATCACCAGTACGCGGCGCCATGATTCCGGCGCCCGAGGAGAGATAGATGCTTCCGGCACTCTGGGTCAGCAAGACCGGCCTGTCCGCCCAGGACATGAACATGACCACCATTTCCAACAACCTGGCGAACGTGTCGACCACGGGGTTCAAACGCGACCGCGCCGAGTTCGAGGACCTGCTGTACCAGATCCGTCGCCAGCCGGGCGGCCAGACCAGCCAGGACAGCGAGCTGCCTACCGGCTTGCAGCTGGGTACGGGTGTGCGCATCGCCGGCACCCAGAAGATCTTCACCCAGGGCAGCCTGCAAACCACCGAACAACCCCTGGACATGGCGGTCAACGGGCGCGGCTTCTTTCAGATACTGATGCCGGACGGCACCGTCGGCTACACCCGCGACGGCAGCTTCCACCTGAACTCCGATGGCCAGTTGGTCACCTCCCAGGGGTTTGCCCTGGAGCCGGCCATCGTGCTCCCCACCGATGTGCAGACCTTCACCGTGGGTGAGGACGGCACCGTTTCCGTCACCACCGCCGGCAACCCTGCCGCCCAGGTGATCGGCAATATCCAGACCGCCGACTTCGTCAATCCGGCTGGCCTCCAGGCCATCGGCAACAACCTGTTCCTGGAAACCGCCTCCAGCGGGGCGCCGCAGGTCGGTACTCCGGGCCTTACCGGTCTCGGGACCGTGCAGCAGAACACCCTGGAAAACTCCAACGTCAGCGTGGTCGAGGAGCTGGTGAACATGATCACCACCCAGCGCGCCTACGAGATGAACTCCAAGGTCATCTCCACCGCTGACCAGATGCTCGCTTTCGTCACGCAGAACCTGTAACGCCTTGAGGTAGTCGCCATGAACCGGCTGATCATTCTTCTCCCGCTGCTCGGTATCGCCTTTATCCAGGGCTGTGTGCAGCCGGCTCCGCGGCCGAACGATCCGTACTACGCGCCCGTACTGCCGCGCACGCCATTGCCGGCGGCGCAGACCAACGGCGCCATCTACCAGGCCGGCTTCGAGACCAACCTCTACGACGACCGCAAGGCCTACCGCGTGGGTGACATCATCACCATCACCCTCAACGAGCGCACCCAGGCCAGCAAGAACGCCAACTCGCAGATCCAGAAGGACAGCAACGCCAACATCGGCCTGACGTCCCTGTTCGGCGGCGGCGTTTCGGTGAACAACCCCAATGGCGGCCTCAATCCGCTGGACGCCGCGCGCCTGTCTCTGGACGCGGAGTACAACGCCACCCGCGATACCAAGGGTGATTCCAAGGCAGGGCAGAGCAACAGCCTGTCCGGCTCCATCACCGTCACCGTCTCGGAAGTGCTGCCCAATGGCATCCTCGCGGTACGCGGCGAGAAGTGGCTGACCTTGAATACCGGAGACGAACTGGTGCGTATCGCCGGGATGGTCCGCGCCGACGATATCGGTACCGATAACACCGTACCGTCCAACCGCGTGGCGGATGCGCGTATCACCTATTCCGGCACTGGCGCCTTCGCTGATGCCAGTCAGCCTGGCTGGTTCGATCGGTTCTTCATCAGCCCGCTGTTCCCGTTCTGATGAGGCTGACCATGAAGCGACTGATATCAGCCCTCTGCCTGCTGATTGCCGCCGGCACCGTTCAGGCCGAACGCCTGAAGGATCTGGCGAGCATCCAGGGCGTGCGTAACAACCAGCTGATCGGCTACGGCCTGGTGGTGGGCCTGAATGGCACGGGTGACCAGACCACCCAGACGCCCTTCACCCTGCAGACCTTCAACAACATGCTGGCCCAGTTCGGTATCAAGGTGCCGGCCAACGTCGGCAACGTCCAGCTGAAGAACGTCGCGGCGGTGTCCATCCACGCCGACTTGCCGCCCTTCGCCAAGCCCGGCCAGACCATCGACGTCACCATTTCCTCCATCGGCAACGCCAAGAGCCTGCGTGGCGGCAGCCTGCTGATGAGCCCGCTGAAGGGCATCGACGGCAATGTCTACGCCATCGCTCAGGGCAACCTGGTGGTGGGTGGGTTCGACGCCGAAGGCAGCGATGGCTCGAAAATCACCGTCAACGTTCCCTCGTCCGGCCGCATTCCCTCTGGCGCCACCGTCGAGCGTCCGGTGCCGAGCGGTTTCGAGCAGGGCAATACCCTTACCCTGAACCTCAATCGCCCGGACTTCACCACCGCGAAGAACATCGTCGACAAGCTCAACGAACTGCTTGGCCCGGGCGTGGCCCAGGCTATCGACGGCGGTTCGGTGCGGGTCAGCGCGCCGCTGGACCCGAGCCAGCGCGTGGACTACCTCTCGGTGATCGAGAACCTGGAGGTCGAGGCCGGCCAGGCCGTGGCCAAGGTCATCATCAACTCGCGCACCGGCACCATCGTCATCGGTCAGAACGTGCGGGTTCAACCGGCCGCCGTAACCCATGGCAGCCTCACCGTCACCATCACCGAAGACCCCATCGTCAGTCAGCCGGAAGCCTTCTCCGGCGGTCAGACCGCGGTTGTGCCGCGGTCCAGGGTCAATGCCGAGGAAGAAGCCAAGCCGATGTTCAAGTTCGGCCCCGGCACCACGCTCGACGAGATCGTGCGTGCGGTCAACCAGGTGGGGGCGGCACCGTCGGACCTGATGGCCATCCTCGAAGCGCTCAAGCAGGCCGGTGCCCTGCAAGCCGACCTGATCGTGATTTAAGGGAATGGCGATGAACTCGAAACTCTCCGCAGGTCTCGCCACCGGCTCCAGGCTGGACAGCGGCGCCTACACCGACCTGAACCGGCTCAGCCAACTCAAGACCGGCAAGGATCGCGACAGCGAGGGCAACATCCGCAAGGTGGCTCAGGAGTTCGAGTCGCTGTTCCTCAACGAAATGATGAAGTCCATGCGTCAGGCGGGTGAGGCCTTCTCCGAAGGCAACTACCTGAACAGCAACGAGACCAAGACCTACCAGGAGATGCACGACCAGCAGTTGGCCGTGACCCTGTCCAAGCAGGGCGGTGTGGGCCTGGCCGATGTGCTGACCCGTCAGTTGTCCAAGGTCCGTCATTCGGATCGGCCGAACCCCTTCGCCCAGGTCCAGTCCGGTGTCCAGGCCAACTGGCCGGCACAGGGCAGCAAGCCGGTGGCGAAGACTGAAGAGGCCAGCGCCTTCGCGCGTGATGACTCCAGGCTGCTCAATCAGCGTCGACTGGCGCTGCCGAGCAAACTGAGCGACCGCCAGATGGCCGGCATCGTGCCGTCGCCCGAGCAGGTCGCCGGCACATCGCTGGCCGGCAAGGATTGGACCCCGGCCAAGACCTACGCCGCGCCGGAGCGCGAGTCGGTGGCCGGCGTCGATTCCACCAAGGCCGCCGGCAAGCGTGTGTTTGCCTCGCGCAACGAGTTCATCGAAACGCTGCTGCCGATGGCCGAAAAGGCCGCCGAGCGTATCGGCGTCGACCCCCGCTACCTGGTGGCACAGGCCGCGCTGGAAACCGGCTGGGGCAAGTCGATCATCCGCGAGGGCGATGGCACCAGCAGTCACAACCTGTTCGGCATCAAGGCCCACAAGAGCTGGGACGGCGAGTCGGCGCGGGTCATGACCACCGAGTACAAAGGCGGCAAGGCGGTGAAGGAGGCGGCGTCGTTCCGCTCCTACAACTCCTTCGAGCAGAGCTTCCACGACTACGTGAGCTTCCTGCAGAACAACGACCGCTACCAGGAAGCGCTGGATTCCGCGGAGAAGCCGGAGCAGTTCGTGCGCGAGCTGCAGAAGGCCGGCTACGCCACCGACCCCCAGTACGCCCGCAAGATCACCCAGATCGCCCGCGGCATGCAGATCTACCAGGCCGTTGCCGCCGTCGACGGCACGACCACCAGGATATGAGGCTGAGTCATGGCTGACTTACTGAACATTGGCTTGTCCGGGCTGCGCGTCAGCCAGAGCCAGTTGACCGTCACCGGTCACAACATCGCCAACGTCAACACCCCCGGTTTCACGCGCCAGAGTGCGGCTCAGGCGACCACGCTGCCGCAGTTCTCCGGTTCGGGCTACATCGGCAGCGGCGTGAGCCTGACGGATATCCGTCGCAGCTACAGCGAATTCCTCACCGCGCAGCTGCGCAACACCACCTCACTCAGCAGTGACGTGGATGCCTACAAGAGTCAGATCGACCAGCTCGATTCGCTGCTGTCCGGTACGACCACCGGCATCAGCCCGTCGCTGAAGAGTTTTTTCGCCGCCATGCAGACGGCTGCGGAGGACCCTGCGAACATTCCGGCGCGGCAGTTGGTGCTGTCCGAGGCCGAGGGCCTGGCGCGGCGTTTCAACACCATCTACGACAGGCTGGCGGCGCAGAACGAATCGCTGAACAAGCAGCTGTCTTCCGTCACTGACCAGGTCAACCGCCTGGCCGGGTCCATCGCCAGCCTGAACGACGCGATTGCCGTCGCCTCGGCCAACGGCAAGGAACCGAACGACCTGATGGACGCCCGCGAGGAAGCCATCCGCCAGTTGTCTACCTATGTGGGCGTCAGCGTGGTGCCGCAAAGTGACGGCACCCAGAGCATCTTCGTCGGCACCGGCCAGCCTCTGGTGGTGGGCAGCACGGCGAACCGCCTGGAGGCCGTCCCCGGCAAAGGCGACCCGACCCGCTTCGAGCTGGAATTCGTCAGCGGCGACTCGCGCCAGGGCGTCACCACTTTGCTCAGCGGCGGCGAGTTGGGTGGCCTGGTCCGCTACCGAGAGGAAACCCTCGACGCCAGTCTCAACTCGGTGGGTCGCCTGGCCCTGGCCATTACCGAGCAGGTCAACACCCAACTGGGCCAAGGCCTGGACCTGAAAGGGCAAGTGGGTACGGCGCTGTTCGGTGACTACAACGATCCGGCGCTGGCGGCGCTTCGGGTCAAGGCGTTTTCCGGCAACAGCAATGCCCAGCCGGCCTTGAACATCACCAACACCAGTCTGCTTTCCACCAGCGACTACCAGATGGAATACGACGCCACGGCCACGCCGCCCTACAGGGTGCGCCGCCTGAGTGACAACCAGGACATGGTGGTTACCGACAGTACCCCGTCCGGCACGCTGACCATCAAGGACAGTGCGGGACGCGATCAGGGCTTCCAGATCGCCCTGGGCACGCCGCCGCCCACCACCGGCGACAAGTTCATCCTCCAGCCGACCCGCTCCGGCGCGCTGGACATGAAGGCCGTGCTGGACCAGGCGGACCAGTTGGCCTTCGCTGCGCCGCTGCATTCGGAAGCCAACCTGCAGAACAAGGGCACTGGCGCCATTGGTCAGCCGTCCATCAGCAACGTGCTCAAGCCCATGAGCCAGGCACACCTGGCGGCGATTTCCTCGATCACCCTGAACTACACCGCAGGCTCGCCCAGCGGCACCCTGTCGTTTTCCGGCCTGCCGGCCGGGGTGACCATCAGCCAGCCGGCTTCCGGAACCCTGAACGTGACGCCGGGGCAGACCAACGAACTGAGCTACACGGTTTCGGTGACCACTGGCACGCCGCCGACGACCCAGTCGTTCGAGATCAAGCAGAGCTTCAGCGGTCGGGCGGAGACTGGCGACAGCTTCAGCCTTGCCGTCAGCGCCAATGGCGTCTCCGACAACCGCAACGCGCTGAAACTGGCGGACCTGCAGACCAAGGCTGCCGTTGGTGTCGATGCCCTGGTCAATGGCACCGGTTCGAGCTTCACCGACGGCTACGGCGACCTGGTCGAGCGCGTTGGCACCCTCACCGCCCAGGCGCGGGTGGACAGCGAAGCCAGTGCGGCGATCCTCAAACAGGCCACCGACAACCGGGATTCCCTGTCCGCTGTCAGCCTCGATGAAGAGGCGGGCAACCTGATCAAGTTCGAGCAGTACTACAACGCTTCGTCGCAGGTGATTCAAGTTGCGCGCAGCCTGTTCGATACCCTGATGAACACCTTCCGCTGACGGACCCGGCCATGCGAATTTCTACCATCCAGCAATTCAATAACGGCGTGATGGGGCTGCAGCGGAACTACGCCAACGTGACCCGTACCCAAGAGCAGATCAGCACCGGCAATCGCATCCTGACCCCCGCGGATGACCCGGTGGCGTCGGTACGCCTGCTGCAGCTCGACCAGCAGCAGGGCATCCTTGAGCAGTACAGCTCCAACCTGACGGCAGCCAAGAACAGCCTGACCCAGGAGGAGGCCACCCTGGAGTCGGTCAACACGGTGCTCCAGCGCGTGCGCGAACTGGCCGGGGAAGCGGGCAATGGCGCCCTCAGCGCTGCGGACCGCAAGTCCATCGCCGCCGAACTGCGCGAGCGGGAAGATGAGTTGCTGAGCCTGATGAACACCCGCAACGCGCGCGGCGAGTACATCTTCTCCGGCTTCCAGGGCAAGACCCAACCCTTCGTGCGCAACGCCGATGGCAGCTACAGCTATGAGGGCGACGAAGGCCAGCGCAAGCTGCAGATCGCCAGCTCGCTGCAAGTGGCCATCAGCGACAACGGCAAGGCCATCTTCGAGAACGTGATCAACGCTGGCCGCCTGGACAGCGCCCTGACCAACAGCCCTGCCGGTTCTACCCTGAGCCCCTCGGCGCCGCTGGTGCAGGACGAGGTCGCGTTTTCCGGCAATCCGCCATTCCCCAACGCCGGCGTGCAGATCGTGTTCGGCAACCCCGACGCCAACAGTTATGAAATCTTCGAGCAGGGCACCACCACGCCAGTGCTGGGCAGTGGTGTCATCGACACGGATGACCGCACTGCCGACCAGGTCGTGTTCCGCGGCGTCAGCATCAAGTTCGACGGCGTTCCCGTGGGCGGTGAAACCATCGAAGTCACCCCGCAGCCCAATGAGCAGAAGCAGGGCATCCTCGACACCATCGCCAACCTGCGCAAGGCGCTGGAAAACGCCCCCGACACACCGGCCGGCAACTTGCAGGTCCGGGATTCCGTGGCGGAGGCCCTGACCAACCTGGACAACGGCATGACCGTGGTCGACTCGGTGCGCGGTGGCATCGGCGCGCGCCTGAACGTGGTGGAGTCCACCCTGACTGACAACGAAGACGTGACCCTGGTGAACAAGGCCGTGCAGGCCGACCTGCGGGAGCTGGACTATGCCGAGGCCCTGTCGCGGCTGTCGTTCCAGTCGATCATCCTGGAAGCGTCGCAGCAGAGTTACGTGAAGATCGCGTCGCTGACGCTGTTCAACAAGCTGGGCTGATTGGCGCGCCGCCGGAGCCTTGGGGAGCGGGAATGAATATCGGTGTATTCGGGGCAGGTTACGTCGGCCTGGTTCAGGCGGCCGTGCTGGCCAACGTTGGCCACAACGTGCTGTGTATTGAAAGCGATACCGGCAAGCGGGCGATGCTCGAGCGGGGCGAGGTGCCGATCTTCGAGCCCGGTCTGACGGGTATGGTGCAGTCCAATGTTCAGGCGGGGCGCCTGCGCTTCTCCGGTTCGCTGGAGGACGCAGTTCGCCATGCGCGGGTGCAGTTCATCGCCGTCGGCACGCCGTCCGATGCCGAAGGGCAGGCGGACCTCAGCCAGGTGTTCGAGGTGGCAAGGGGCATTGCCAGCGTCACCGGAAACGACCAGGTCGTCATCAACAAGTCCACTGTGCCGGTGGGCACCGCCGACGAACTGCAGGCCTTGATGAGCCAGGTCCTTGCCGAGCGTGGTCGTCGCGAACTGCACATCGACGTGGTGTCCAATCCCGAGTTCCTCAAGCAGGGCGCAGCGGTGAGCGATTGCCAGCGGCCGGACCGGATCATCATCGGTTCCAGCGAGCCCGCCAGCATCGAACTGCTCCAGGAGCTCTACAACCCGTTCAACCGCAATCGCGAAAAGATCATGGTCATGGATCGGCGCAGCGCCGAGCTGACCAAGTACGCGGCCAACTGCTTCCTGGCCACCAAGATCTCTTTCATGAATGAGATGGCGGGGCTTTCCGAACTCTTCGGTGCCGATATCGAAGCGGTGCGCCGTGGCATTGGCGCCGATCCGCGCATCGGCTACGACTTCATCTACCCTGGCTGCGGCTACGGTGGCGCCTGCTTCCCGAAGGATGTGAGCGCGCTGAAGGCATCGGCAAGAACCGCCGGCCACGAGCCGGCGATCCTGCACGCGGTGGCGACGGTCAACGAGCGGCAGAAACGCAAGGTCGGCGAAAGCATTCACCACCACTACGGCGGCGATTTGCGCGGGCGGGTCATTGCCCTGTGGGGCCTTGCCTTCAAGGCCAACACCGGGGATATGCGCGAAGCGCCGAGTCGGACCTTGCTGGAGCAGCTCTGGCAGGCTGGTGCGCAGGTTCGCGCCTACGACCCGGAGGCCATGCCGGAATGCCGTCGCCTCTATGGCGAGCGGCCTGATCTGGTCTTGCTGGACAGCAAGGAAGAAGCGCTGGAGGGCGCCGATGCGCTGGCCATCGTCACCGACTGGCAGAGCTTCAAGGCGCCGGATTTCGACCTGATCCGCAATACCCTCAGAGACGCCCTGATCTTCGACGGGCGCAACCTCTACGATCCTCGCGTGATGCAGCGCTACGGCCTGCGCTACCACTCTATCGGCCGTCTCCCGGCCTGATCGATCCCCAGGATATCCACTCCGGCCGCAGCCGCTCGATCGGGGTGGCCTGCTTATTGCAGAACCTGGGCATCGAACAACAGCATGCCGACTAATTGACGGGTCGGTACGCCAGGGAGAGCCCGCTCCCCTGGCCCCAAGGGGGTAGTGATGAAGGCGGTCATTCTTGCCGGAGGCCTGGGCACTCGCATCAGCGAGGAGTCCCACCTCAAGCCTAAGCCGATGATTGAAATCGGCGGCAAGCCAATCCTCTGGCACATCATGAAGATCTACTCCCATTACGGCATCCAGGATTTCGTCATCTGCCTGGGCTACAAGGGCTACGTGATCAAGGAGTACTTCGCCAACTACTTCCTGCACATGTCCGATGTCACCTTCGACATGTCGAAGAACACCATGGAAGTCCATCAGCGCTATGTCGAGCCCTGGCGGGTGACGCTGGTCGACACCGGCGAAGAGACCCTGACCGGTGGCCGCCTGCGTCGCGTCCGCGAGCATCTCGGCGACGAGCCGTTCTGCTTCACCTACGGCGATGGCGTGGCGGACATCGACATTGGCGCACTGGTGGATTTCCATCATTCCCACGGCAAGCCGGCCACCGTCACCGCCATTCAGCCGCCGGGGCGCTACGGCGCGCTGGGCCTGGATGAAGAGCGGGTCGGCAGCTTCCAGGAGAAGCCTGCCGGGGATGGTTCCTGGATCAATGGCGGCTTCTTCGTGCTCGATCCCTCGGTCATCGACTATATCGACGGCGACCAGAGCAGCTGGGAAGGGGCGCCCTTGATGCAGTTGGCGGCCAATGACAAGCTCATGGCATTTCGCCATCGCGGCTTCTGGCAGGCCATGGATACCTTGCGCGACAAGAATCAGTTGAACGACCTCTGGTACGGCGGCCGCGCGCCCTGGAAGGTCTGGTAATGGGCCAATTCGCCGAGCGTTATCGCGGGCGCCGGGTCCTGGTCACGGGGCATACCGGCTTCAAGGGCAGCTGGCTGGCCACCTGGCTGGTGGAATTGGGCGCCGAGGTGACTGGCGTATCCCTGCCCGAGGAGTCTGATGGCGACGCCCGCCACTGGACAGCGCTGCAGCTGCCGGTAACCGACCTGCGCGGTGACATCCGTGACGCCGAATTCCTGCGCGGAGTAGTCGCGGCCCAGCGGCCCGAAATCGTGTTTCACCTGGCTGCCCAGTCCCTGGTCCGGCCGTCCTATCGCGACCCGTTGCTGGCATGGTCGAGCAATGTCATGGGGACCGCCAACGTGCTGGAAGCCTGCCGCCAGGTAGCAGGCGTCGAGGCCGTGCTGGTGGTGACCACCGACAAGGTCTACGAGAACCATGAGTGGTCCTGGGGCTATCGCGAGTCTGACGGGCTTGCCGGGCATGATCCCTACAGTGCCTCCAAGGCTGCTACCGAGTTGCTCTGCGACAGCTACCGCAAGTCCTTCTGGCAGGAACGGGGCCCGCTGCTGGCCACCGCGAGGGCAGGCAACGTCATCGGTGGCGGTGACTGGGCGGAAGATCGCCTGATTCCCGATCTGGTTCGTGCCGTTCAGGCGGGCCGCGAGCTGGAAATCCGTTCCCCTTCGGCCACCCGGCCCTGGCAGCATGTGCTGGAGTGTCTCTCCGGCTACCTCTTGCTCGGCCAGCGCCTGCTGGAGGGTGATCGAGCGTGCGCCGAGGCCTGGAACTTCGGTCCTTCTCCCGACGCCAATCGATCGGTGGCGCAAGTGCTCGGCGCGCTGCAGCGGCACTGGCCGGCCCTGGGTTGGCGTGCCACCTCCAGTGATGGTCTGCACGAGGCTCAACTGCTCTACCTGGACAGCGCCAAGGCGCGGGCGCGCCTGCGTTGGACGCCGGTCTGGGCGCTGGAGACGGCCCTGGAAGTCACCGCTGACTGGTATCGCCGCGACCTCGCCGGCGAGGGGCCAGCCACTTTCGAACAACTGAAACGCTTCGGCGAGGCGGCGCGCCAGGTGGAGTGTGTATGGGCTTGAGCCTGGCCACTACGCCCATCGACGGCCTGGTGCGCGTCGACTGCCCTTCGCATTGCGATGAGCGTGGCGCCTTCACCCGCCTGTTTTGTGCTGACAGCCTGGCGCTCTTGCTGGGCGAGCGGCGCATCGTGCAGATCAACCAGTCCCGCACCTGCGCCGTCGGTGCCGTGCGTGGGTTGCATTTCCAGCATTTTCCCCATGCCGAGATGAAGCTGGTGCGCTGTACGCGCGGCCGAGTGTGGGACGTGATCGTCGACCTGCGCCGTGGGTCGCCCAGCTTCCTGCGCTGGCATGCGGAGGAACTGAGCGCTGAGAACCAGCGCATGCTGGTGATTCCGGAAGGGTGTGCCCACGGCTTCCAGGTACTTGAGGCCGACAGCGAGCTGCTCTATCTGCACACCGAGTTCTACCGCCCCGAGGCCGAAGGTGGTCTGCGCCACGATGACCCCGCACTGGCTATCGCCTGGCCGTTGGAGGCGCGCGACCTGTCGCAACGTGATCGCCAACATCCTTTCCTTACCCCGGACTTCATCGGACTGGCCCCATGAACTGTCGGCATTGCCATACCGCGCTGCAGCACCCGTTTCTGGACCTTGGTCATGCGCCGCCGTCCAATGCCTACCTGACCGCTGCCGACCTTGCCCGGCCCGAGCGCTATTTCCCATTGCGCCTGTGGGTCTGCGACCAGTGCTGGCTGGTGCAGACCGAGGACTATGCCGAGGCCGGCGAGCTGTTCGATGCCGAGTACGCCTATTTCTCCTCCACCTCCAGCAGTTGGCTGGAGCACGCGCGCCGCTATGCCGAGCGTATGCGTGAAAGTCTCGGACTGGGCGCGGACAGCCTGGTGATCGAGGTCGCTTCCAATGACGGCTACCTGCTGAAGAACTTCGTTGCGGCGGGCATTCCCTGTCTGGGTGTCGAGCCGACTGCGAGCACCGCTGACGCGGCCGAACGTCTCGGCATTCCGGTGCTGCGCGAATTCTTCGGCGAGGCCCTGGGCCGGCGCCTGGCGGAGGACGGTCGTCAGGCCGACCTGCTGATCGGCAACAACGTGTTCGCCCATGTGCCGGACATCAACGATTTCTCCCGCGGCCTCAAGGCCGCACTCAAGCCCGGCGGTACTCTGACCCTGGAGTTTCCGCACCTGTTGCGGCTGGTCGAGCTGGTGCAGTTCGACACCGTCTACCACGAACATTTCTCCTACCTGTCGCTCTACAGCGTCGAGCGCATCCTGGCGGCCGCCGGCCTGCGAGTGCACGACGTCGAGGCGTTGACCACCCATGGCGGCAGCCTGCGAATCTTCGCCTGCCACCAGGACGACGAGCGCCCTTGCTCGGCGGCAGTGGATGCCGTACTGCGGGCAGAGGCGAACGCCGGCTTGCGTGACCTGGCGATCTACAGCGGTTTCCAGGCCAGGGCGGATCGGGTGAAGGACGATCTGCTGGGCTTCCTGTTGGAGCAGAAGCGGGCAGGGCGACGAGTCGCCGCCTATGGCGCCGCAGCCAAGGGCAACACCATCCTCAACTACGCCGGGGTCAAGCCCGACCTGCTGCCCTGGGTGTTCGACGCTGCGCCATCGAAGCAGGGCAAGTACCTGCCAGGCAGCCATGTGCCGATCCGCTCCCCGCAGGAGCTGGACGACGTGAGGCCCGACCTGCTGTTGATCCTGCCGTGGAACATCGCGGATGAGGTGATGCGGCAGAACGAACGCATTCGCCAGTGGGGCGGGCGTTTCGTCACGGCCGTACCGACGTTGGAGGTGAAATGAACCCACGTATCCAGTACACCCAGCCGTCCATCTCCGAGTTGGAGGTGCAGTACGTGACCGATGCTGCCCGTAATGGCTGGGGGCCGCGCTGCTACGAGTACATCGAGCGCTTCGAGGCTGCATTCAAATCTCATTTGGGCGTGAAGCACGCCATCGCCACGTCGAGCTGCACCGGCGCACTGCACATGGGGCTGGCGGCGCTGGGCGTCGGTGCCGGCGACGAGGTAATCCTGGCGGATACCAACTGGATCGCCTCAGTCGCGCCGGTCGTGCACCTGGGGGCGACGCCGGTGTTCGTCGACATCCTCGAGGACTCCTGGTGCCTGGATCCGGCTCGAGTCGAAGCTGCCATCACGCCGCGAACCAAGGCGATCATTGCCGTGCACCTGTACGGCAACCTCTGTGACATGGAAGCATTGCTGGCTCTCGGTGAGCGTCACGGCATCCCGGTGGTGGAGGACGCGGCCGAGGCCATCGGCGCCCAATACCAGGGGCTTCGTGCCGGCAGCCTGGGGCGTTTCGGGGCGTTCTCCTTCCACGGCACCAAGACCATGACGACCGGCGAAGGCGGCATGTTCGTCACCAATGATGACGAGCTGTACGAGCGTGTGCTTAGCCTTTCCAACCACGGTCGTGTGCGCGGCCAGGCGCGCCAGTTCTGGCCCGACTTGCTGGGCTTCAAGTACAAGATTTCCAACCTGCAGGCGGCCCTGGGGTGTGCCCAGGTCGAGCGGATCGACGAGCTGGTCGAGCGCAAGCGCGCGATCCTCACGGCCTATCGACACCGTCTGGGGGGGCTCACTGGCCTCAGTCTCAACCCGGAGCCGGCCGGAACCCGCATCGGCGCCTGGATGCCCACCGTGGTCTTCGCCGCCGAGCTTGGTGTCTCGCGCGAACGGCTACTGGCGCGCTTCGCCGAGGACAACATCGACGCGCGGGTGTTCTTCTACCCGCTGTCGGACCTGCCGATGTTCGAGGGCTACCGGAAACCCGACGGCGGCAATGCGGCCAGCATCGCTGCACGGGCCGTCAACCTGCCCAGCTTCCACGACATCTCCGAGGTGGAGATCGATCGGGTCTGCGCAGTCATCGAGTCCCTGCACCGCGAGGCCGGCCGGTGAGCACCGTGGTGATTTCCCAGCCGATGTACTTCCCCTGGGTGGGGTTGTTCGAGCAATGGCGGCTGGCCGATGACTTCGTGTTCTTCGATGACGTGCAGTTCGCGCGCGGCTTCATCAATCGCGTGCAGTACAAGACGCCGACCGGCA
This sequence comes from Pseudomonas sp. OTU5201, assembly GCF_038440135.1. Lineage (NCBI taxonomy): Bacteria > Pseudomonadati > Pseudomonadota > Gammaproteobacteria > Pseudomonadales > Pseudomonadaceae > Pseudomonas > Pseudomonas sp. OTU5201. The sequence continues at coordinate 65,478 of NZ_JASATC010000004.1, forward strand.
GCAGTTGGCTGACCGTGCCGCTGCGCCAGCACAGCCGCGATGCGCGCATCTGCGACCTGGAATGCTCGGAAGAGGGCGGTTGGCGCGACAAGCATCTGCGCAGCCTGGCGCTGTCACTGGCGGGAACGCCGTACCTGGAGGACGCCATGGGCCTCGCTGAGTCGGTGTTGCTGCGCCGTGAGCTGAGTTTCTGCGAACTGCTGATCGAAGGCATGCAGGCCGTCGCCAGCTACTTCGACCTGCTGGAAGGCAAGCGACTGCACCGTTCTTCGCAGCTCGAGGTGCCGGGACGCAAGAGTGAGCTGATCCAGGGGCTGGTAACCCGCCTGGGCGGCGACCGCTATGTGACCGGCATGGGCGCTTTGAATTACCTCGATCACGAAGCCTGTGAACGGGGCGGCATCGAGGTTTGCTACATGGACTACCGCAAGCGCGAGTACCCGCAGAAATTTGCGCCGTTCACCCCCTACGTCACCGTCCTCGACCTGGTGGCCAACTGTGGGCGGGATGGGCGGCATGTCATCGAATCGGATGTGACGCCTTGGCGGGCGGTAATGGCCGAACGGGATCAAGCATGAACAATCTCAACGAAGTGACCTCGCAGTACAAACCCGGGGCAGTGACCTCCCTGGAGAACGAGCTGATCCTCAACTGGTATCCGCCGCGCATCCTTGGCCGCCTCGACGGCATGGGGTACCGCTCGCTGCTGGAGTTGGGGCTGGGGCACGGCTATACCACCGCGCTGTTCAATCGCCATTTCACGCGTCACGTGGTGGTGGAAGGGGCGTCGGTGGTCATCGACCTGTTCCGCCAGAACTATCCCGATCTGACCATCGAGCTGGTGGAAGGCTACTTCGAGCATTTCAGCAGCGACGAGCAGTTTGACGTGGTGATGATGGGCTTCATCCTCGAGCATGTGGATGACCCCGGCCTGATCCTGCGTCGCTTCCGCAAGCACGTGCGGCCCGGTGGCCGACTCTATGTCGCGGTACCCAATGCCAAGTCGTTGAACCGTCGTCTGGGCCTGGCAATGGGCAAGATTGGGGATATCTATGAGCTCAATGCCAACGACCATGCCCTGGGACACCAGCGTCAGTTTTGCCGCGACACCCTGAAAGCGCTGCTGCACGAAGAGGGCTACCAGGTTACTTGGGAAGAGGGCATCTACCTCAAACCGCTGCCGCTCGGCTACATGCAGATGATGCCGGAATTCGAAGAAAACTTGCGTGCCATGTGCGAGGTCGGTGTGGATTTCCCTGACCTCTGCGTCGGCCTGCTGATGGAAGTGCAGGTGTCCTGATGCCGCGTGCGCTGGTGGTGGGGCCCAACTCGATGCTTGGCAGCCGATTGAGCGAGCGCTTGCGTGAGCTCGGCTGGGACGTTGTTGGCGTCGGCCGGCGTGCCGAATGCGATGTACATCTGGATCTCGGCAGCGCGGAGTTGTACCTGGACTACCCCGTGCTGAAGGCCGATGTGCTGTTCCATTGCGCTTCTGCATTCGGCGATGACTCGCCCGAGGGTGCCTGGCTCAACGAGCGGGTCAATGTACTGGGCAGCCACCAGGTTCTGGCCCTGGCCCGGGCGGCGGGTTGTCGGCAAGTGATATACGCCGGCAGCGTGTCTTCTACTGCGCAGGCGCCGGATCTTGGCTCCTACGGTGCATCCAAGGCGCGTGCAGAGCAGATACTTGCGTGGGGTCTGGAGCGGGAAGGGCTTGGTTTTGCCAGTTTGCGCCTGGCCCAGCTCTACGACGAGCGCGGTGAGTGCGTGAACCATCAGCGCTGGTTCGGTCGCATCGTCAGCTACGCGCGCACCGGCCGCACGTTGCGTTTGCCCCCAGGCGAAGCCCTGCGCAATTTCGTCCACGTGCGAGATGCCGTGGCCGCCTTGGTTCTAGCTGCAGACCAGGAACTGCGTGGGGTCACGCACCTTTGCCACCCCGAGGGCCATAGCTACCTTTCCATCGCCCGCCAGGCCTTCGAGGTGTTCGGCAGTGGCGGTGACGTGGTCATCGCACCGGAGAAGGTACCGTTCCGCCACACTTTTTTTCCGGTGCTCTCGCCGGAGTTTTCAAGCCTGCGTTTCACCAGCCTGCTGGAAGGATTGCGGGGCATTCGTGACGGTGGCCACGCCCAGCGCTTCGAGGTCTTCGATGTTCACTGAGTCCCGTGCCACGCGTGTCCTGGTGACGGGCGTCGGCGCCATCATCGGCCAGGGTATCGTCAAGTCGTTGCGCCTGTTGCCGGGCGTCCAGGTCGTTGGCCTGGACCGCGACCCCGGTGCTTTCGGCCGGCTCGCCTGCGATGTGTTCATCTGCAAGCCGGCGCTGTCGGAAGCCGATCCCGCCTATGGTCGCTTCCTGATGGACCTGTTGGAACGCGAGGCGATCGACTTGGTCCTGCCTGGCATCGAGCAGGACGTGTTCTATTTCGACGCCCATCGGGAGCTGTTTGCGGCGTCCCGAGCGGCCGTGGCACTCAACGACGGCCGCCTGATCCAGCTGGCGCGCGACAAGTGGCGGATGCATGAGGCGCTGCTGGAAGCCGGCATTCCAGCCATTCCATCCCGTATCGAGCCGGATTGGCGACAGGCTCTGGAGCAGCTTGGGCCGGCGCCGCTGCTGTGCAAGCCGCGCAGGGGTTCTGGTGGGCGTGGCCAGGCCCTGGTAGAGGACGAAGACGACCTGTCCTATCTGGCGCGTAAGCACGGTGACAATTTCATGTTGCAGCGCCTGATTGGCAGCGCCGATGAGGAGTACACCGTCGGGCTGTTCGGTTACGGCGACGGCCATTCAAGCCGGCCAGCCATCCTGCGCCGCACCCTGGGGCCGGGAGGCGCTACCTGGCGGGCGCACAGCATCGTCTGCGATCCGCTGATCGAAGCCGCTTGCGAGGAGCTGACTGCGCATTTCCGGCCCGTGGGGCCGACCAACTACCAGTTTCGCAAGACAGAGGGACGTGCCTGGCTGCTGGAGATCAATCCGCGCCTGTCAGCGTCAGTGTCACTACGGGCGGCACTGGGCTTCAACGAGGCGGCGATGAGCATCGACTACTACTGCCGCGGGAAGCGGCCGGACGCTGATACCTGGCGACCGGCGCGCTGCACTCGCTACATCGAAGACCATATCGAGTACCTATGATCGCTGTGATTTCGGACGTCCATGGCAATTTCCCGGCCCTGCGCGCGGTACTCGCGGAGGCGGATCGGCTCGGTTGCAGCCGGGTGATTTCCCTCGGCGACGTCACTGGCTACTACGCCGAACCTGAGAAATGTATCGACCTTCTGGTGGCCCGCGGTGCCATCCAACTGCTCGGCAACCATGACGGCTATTTGACGGAAGGGACGGGATGTCCCCGTTCACGTCTGGTGTCTTCGCTGCTGGAGCACCAGGCGCGGGTCGTGCGGGCGGACCAGTTGGCGCTGCTGGCGAGCCTTTCATCCCTGTACGAGGAAGGCGATGCCTGCTTCGTCCACGGTGGCTGGGAAGACCCGCGTGACCAATACCTTTACCGGGTTTCCGAGGACAAGCTCACCGGCGATTGGCGTTTCTATTTTTCCGGCCACACCCATGTGCAAGTGCTGGCGACCTTGGGCACGAAGACGTATTGCAATCCCGGTTCGGTCGGGCAGCCGCGCGACGGCGACCCGCGTGCGGCATTCGCAGTCTTCGACGGTTCGGAGGTCCGCCTGCAACGGGTGGCCTATGACGTCGACGAGACGGTCCAGGCCATGCGGCGGGCGGGCTACGACGAGCCCCGTTTGTGGGAAAACCTCTACATAGGCGCCCAGATTGGCGGGCGCGTCGACAAAGTCGAAATCATCGAGCGAGAGAACGCAAAGTGAGCGCAAACGAAGAGTTCCAAGCCGAAGTGCAACGCAACATCGAGGCCGCAGGCCAGGACGAGGGGCTGAAGGCGCGTTCCCTTGATTGGATGCTGGAGGCGGGCGGCAAGTACCGTTATTCCTACAATTTCACCTGGCTCGGCCGGCCGATCATCCAGTACCCGCAGGACATCGTGGCGTTGCAGGAGCTGGTCTGGGCCACCCAGCCGGAGCTGATCATCGAGACCGGAATCGCCCATGGCGGCTCACTGATCCTGTTTGCCTCCCTACTGGAACTCAATGCTGCTTGCGGCGGGCCAACCGATGCGCGGGTGCTCGGCATCGACATCGATATCCGTGCCCACAACCGAGAGGCCATCGAGGCCCATCCGATGTCGCGGCGCATCGATATGATCCAGGGCTCCAGCATCGCCCCTGAGGTCATCGAACAGGTGTATCGACAGGCCCAAGGCAAGCGTGTGCTGTTGTCCCTGGATAGCAACCACACCCATGACCATGTGCTGGCGGAGCTAGAGGCTTACGCGCCCCTGGTCACGCCGGGCAGTTACTGCGTGGTGTTCGATACCGTCGTCGAGGACACCCCCGACGAACTCCAGAGTGGCCGTCCCTGGGGACGTGGGAACAGCCCGAAGTCGGCGGTTCGCGAGTATCTGAGCCGCCACCCGGAGTTCCAGGTGGATGAGCGGATGGATCACAAATTGCTCATCAGCGTTGCGCCGGAAGGTTACCTGAAGCGGGTTTGACGCCGCGCGACCCAGGCACTCGGGAAGAGCGTCGGTCACTACAAGATTTCCAATGCGAGGTTTGCATGCAAAAGGTTCAAAGCAGGGTTGTGGTCAGCTTGCCGGTCTACAACGAGGGCCCTTATGTCCTCGAGACGCTGAAGTCGCTGGCCGCCCAGACTCACGTCGATTTCCAGGCGCTGGTGGCGGATAACGCCTCCAGCGATGACACCGGCCGCATCTGCCAGGCGTTCTGCGCCGCCGACCCGCGCTTCCATTACGTCCGCCATGAGGAAAACCTCGGCGCGTCGGTGAACTTCCGCTTCTGCTTCGAACAGACCGATTCGGAGTACTTCATGTGGTTGGGCGGCCATGACCTGCTTGCCCCTGAGTTCCTCGCCGAAACGTTGACGCTGATGGAAGCCGACGAGCGCATCAGCCTGACCTACACCCAGACGCAATGGATCGACGAGCAGGGGCAGGCGCTGGGACGTACCAATGGCGGCAACTACGTGTTCGACGAACCCCTGGCGGCGGATGAGCGATACCTTCGCGTGTTGCATGCCTTGGATCGCTGCGAGGCGGTCAACCAGCTGATTCGTCGCGACTGCATCGACATGGCGTTCCGCCCAGTGGTGAGCGCCGACCTGGCGTTCCTCTGTCACCTTGCCGCTCACGGTCCGTTCGCTCGCGTCGAGAAGCCTCTCTACCTGCGCCGCGAAATCAGCAACCGCACCAGCTCGGCCATGGAGCGCATGACTGGCAAGAAGGTTGCGCCGCGCTATCACGAACTGGCTTCCCTGTTCACCGAGAGCATCTGCTCGCACCGCAGCCTCTGCGCCGAAGCCAAACCGGTGCTGGTGAAAGAGGTGCTGGCCTGGATGGACAAGCGCTTCGCGCTGTTTTCCAGTGTCACTCCGAAGCCGGAAGCCCAAACGGTCACCCCGTCGAATGAGGGGCCTGCTCCCTTCTTCAGCGTCGTCATGCCGGTCTACAACCGCGAACGTTACGTGCGCGAGGCCATCGAGTCGGTGCTGGCGCAGGACGATGCCGACTTCGAGCTAGTGGTGGTTGACGACGGCTCCACCGACCGTTCGGTGGCGATCATCCGTTCCATACAGGACCCGCGCATCCGCCTGCTCCACAACGACCACGGTGGCGGCGCTTCGGCGCGTAACAAGGGCCTTGCCGCTGCGCGCGGGGAGTTCGTGGTATGGATCGACAGTGACGATCTCCAGGCCAAGGGCGCGCTTTCGGCGCTGCGCCGGAGCATCGTCGAGAATCCTGGTTCGGACGTGTTCTACGGCGATCTGGAGATATTCGATGATCGCTTCCCCGGCCAGGTGCACCGCACCCGATATGCCGACTACCAGGGCAAGTCGCTGCTGCCGATGCTGGTCCAGGCCAACTGCCTGCCCAACCCCGGCACCGCAGTGCGCCGTGCCTTGTACCAGCGTCATGGCGACTACGACACGACGTTCACCCGTTGCCACGACTACCAGATCTGGACTCGCCTGGCCGACACGGCCGACTTCAAGAAAGTCGATGCGATCCTCTGCCACTGGCGCCAGCACGGCGAAAGTCTCTCCAGCGCGAAGAGCCGGGCCTTCGAAGGCAAGGTGGTGCTGGATGCCTTCGCCCGTTACCCCGTCAGCCGACTCTTCCCCGGCCTTGCCGACGACCGGGCGGGAAAGGCTGCCGCCTGCTGGCGCGTGTCGGGCATCCTGCGTCAGATCGACGAGCATGGCCCGGCCCTGCGCATGGCCCACAAGGCGCGAGCTCTCGGTCAGGACAACGCCGAGGCCTTGGCCGAACTGGACAAGCTGGCCGGTGCGCGATACGAGCCGCTGTTCTCCATCATCCTGACGACCTACAACCGCCCTGGCCTGCTGAGGGATGCCCTGGTCAGCCTGGGTGATCAGATCCTGCGCGACTTCGAGGTCATCCTGGTGAACGACCATGGTGACCCGGTGGAGTCGCTGCTGGCAGAGTTCGACTTCCCCATCACCTATCTCTATCAGGGCCGCAACCAGGGTTTGTCCGCCGCGCGAAACGCGGGATTGAAGCTGGCGAAGGGACGCTACGTCAGCTACCTGGACGACGACGATATCTATCTCCCGGAACACCTGGCGGTACTGGCGAACACCTTCGAGCAGCACCCTCAGGCCGTGGTCTACACCGGCGTGGAATACATCAACGAACAGGTGGAAGCGGGCGAGCGTATCGAGCTCAGCCGCAGTGCGCCGTTCGCCCATGCGGCCTATGACAAGGAACGCCTGTTCGTCCAGAACTACATCCCTGTGAATACCTGGGCGCATCCCCGCAGCATGCTGGCGGAAGTCGGTGAGTTCGATACCGGCCTGACGGCCTTCGAAGACTGGGACATGCTGCTGCGGCTCGCCGCCCGCTATCCCCTGGTCCATGTGCCGCAGTTAACCGCCGAGGTGCACCTGCGGGACGCTCCAAATACCGGCACCGACCATATGCTCGGTCGCGAGCAGAAGAATTTTGGCGCCCTCTACCAAGAGATGTATCGCCGCCATTCCGATCTGGGCAGCGACGCCGTGCGCCTGGCTCGCCAGGAGATGCTCAAGCGTTTCGGCATACAGGATTCGGCCGGTGGGCGAGTGCGTAATGCCAGCCTGCAGGAGTGGCTGCACAAGCGTGTGCTCACGCCGACCCAGCAGCGTCTGGTTGCGGAACGTCTGCAGCAGCAGGGCGGGCCGAGCATCGGCGTCGTCGTTCGGGATGTGAAGGGAGATGCTGCCGCGGTAGCGCTCACTCTAGAATCGCTGAGCCCGTCCCGTAATGCTTACCACAATGTGCAGCCGCTTCTACTGACCGTTGCGCAATCGGCTGCGGAGGGCTTCCCCGGTCAGGTCGTCGAGGTCTCTGCGGATGCGTGGGTGATGCCGCTCAACCAGGCGTTGCAGGCAGCCGATTTCGACTGGCTCGTCCTGGTCAATGCCGGTGAGGAATTCACCTCCAATGGCCTGCTGATGGCTTGCCTGGAACTGCTCACGGCGCCTGACTGCAGGGCCGTGTATTGCGACCAGATGTACCGCCAATCGAACGGCGATCTGGGCGCCGCCTTCCGGCCGGCCTTCAATCTCGACTATCTGCTCAGCTTCCCGGCGGGCATGGCCCACCACTGGCTGTTCCGTAGGGACGTGCTGCTCAAGGCTGGTGGATTCGACGCGGGTCTCCCTCGTGCGGTCGAACTGGAGATGATCCTGCGACTGATCGGCTCCGGTGGTCTTGCCGGGCTCGGGCACATCGCCGAGCCGCTGCTGATCACCGATGCGCCGGCGGTTTGCGATATCGAAGACGAACGACAGGCAATCCTGCGTCATCTGCAGGAGCGGGGTTACGAGCAACCCAGAATCGAGTCCGATCAGCCGGGGCAATACCGCATCCACTACGGGCACCCGCAACAGCCGATGGTTTCGCTGCTGGTCCTGGCGGGCAGCCAGCTTCCGCGGCTGCAACGCTGTTTGGAGAGCCTGCTCGAGACGACTCGCTATTCGAGCTATGAACTGCTTCTGATCGAGAGCGATCCTGCTGCGGGCGAGGTCAGGGGCTGGCTCAAGGCCCTCGAAGGAATGGGTGAAGCGCGCCTGAGAACCGTCTGGCCCGCCGCGGCGCAGCTCAGTGCGGCTGCCGCGCTGAATCTTGCGGCCAGCCAGGCGAAGGGCGACTACCTGTTGCTGCTCTCGCCGGATACCGCCGTGATCGACGAGCAGTGGCTGGACGAACTGGTCAACCATGCCCAGCGTCCGGAAGTTGGAGTGGTCGGGGCCAAGCTGCTTGCCGCCGATGGATCGGTCCGGCATGCCGGCCTGATTCTCGGCCTGGAGGGGCCGGTGGGCCGGCCGTTCGTGGGCGAGCCTGTGGACGCGTCTGGCTATCTGCAACGCCTGCAGGTCGACCAGAACTACAGCGCTGTCAGCCGTGAGTGCCTGATGATTAGCCGGGAGCTGTACGGCGCGCTGGGTGGAATCGCCGAGGACCTGCCCGAAAACTACATCGACGCGGACATCTGCCTGCGCGCCAGGCAGGCGGGTTACCTGACGGTCTGGGCGGCCAATGCAAAGTTGATGCTCGACGGCGACGCCCCTTGCGTCGCCCAGGCGGAGGACAACGACGCGCTCTACGAGAAATGGCTGCCCGTGCTGGCGCGTGACCCAGCCTACAATCCGAACTTCTCCCTGGCGCAGCCCGGTGGCTTCAAGCTGGCTGACACGGCGCTGTCCTGGCGGCCGCTGTCGTCCTGGAAACCGCTGCCTACCGTGCTCGCCCATCCGGCGGACCTGTACGGCTGCGGGCACTACCGCGTCATTCAGCCGTTCACCGCGTTGCAGCAGGCTGGGGTGATCGATGGCGCGCTGTCCGTAGGGCTCATGCACGTGACCGATCTGGAGCGCTACGACCCGGACACCCTGATCCTGCAACGGCAGATCGGCGATGAGCGCCTTGAAGCCATGCGCCGGATGAAGGCGTTCTCCCGTGCCTTCAAGGTCTACGAGCTGGACGATTACTTGCTGAACCTGCCGATGAAGAGCGCGCACCGTCAGCACATGCCCAAGGACATCCTCAAGTCCCTGCGGCGCGGCCTGGGGTTCGTTGACCGTTTCGTGGTATCCACGCAACCGCTCGCCGAGGCCTTCGCCGGCATGCACGACGACATCCTGGTGGTCGAGAACCGTCTGCCGGTTGGCTGGTGGCAGGGGCTGCAGGGCCAGCGTCGGGCTTCCGCCAAGCCGCGAGTGGGCTGGGCGGGCGGTTCAAGCCATACCGGCGACCTGGAGCTGATCGAGGACGTTGTGAAGGAGTTGGCGAACGAAGTGGAGTGGGTCTTCTTCGGCATGTGCCCGGAGTCGATGCGCCCCTACGTCCACGAGTTCCACCCTGGCGTGGCCATCGAGCAGTATCCGGCGGCACTGGCGCGCTTGAACCTGGATCTGGCCCTGGCGCCGGTGGAGCTGAACCTGTTCAACGAGTGCAAGAGCAACCTGCGTCTGCTGGAGTACGGCGCCTGCGGCTTCCCGGTGATCTGCAGCGATATCCGTTGCTACCAGGGTGACCTGCCGGTGACCCGTGTGAAGAACCGCTTCAAGGACTGGGTAGAGGCGATCCGCATGCACCTGGCCGACCTGGACGCCACCGCCCGTATGGGTGACGAGCTCCAGACCGTGGTACGTCGGGACTGGATGCTGGAAGGCCGCAACCTTGAGCTCTGGCTCAAGGGCTGGACGCCCGGTTCGCTCTGACGATCCTGGCCTCGAACCCGACAAGGCCCTGCACGTGCGGGGCCTTGTCGTTTCCGGACGTGGGCAGGGCATCCTGCCGGATCGGTCAGCATCATCCCCCTAAAGTTTTCCGGTGGGTGGTCGAAAAGCTGGCTGGATGGCGGACGTTGGCGTGGCAAGCCCCGGGCAAGAATTTTTTTTGAACGCCCCTAAAGCTTCCTCCGACACCGCCGATACGAAGTACGAATGCGAACTTTATGGGTGCCTGGGCGATGCCCGCCCAAGGTCGCAAGCTCAGGCAAACACGCAGTCCTCGGAGGACACCACCATGGCTTTGACCGTCAACACGAACATCGCTTCGCTCAACACCCAGCGCAACCTGAACACCTCCTCCCGTGCGCTGGACACGTCCCTGCAACGTCTGTCCACCGGTTCCCGCATCAACAGCGCCAAGGACGACGCCGCCGGCCTGCAGATCGCCAACCGTCTGAGCAGCCAGATCAACGGCCTCGGCGTGGCGGTGAAGAACTCCAACGACGGCATCTCCATGGCGCAGACCGCTGAAGGCGCTCTGCAGCAGTCCACCAGCATCCTGCAGCGTATGCGTGATCTGGCCCTGCAGTCGGCCAACGGCTCCAACAGCACCGACGAGCGCAAGGCTCTTAACGACGAAGTGACCGAGCTGAAGAAAGAGCTGGATCGTATTTCCAACACCACCACCTTCGGTGGTCGCAAGCTCCTCGACGGCACCTTCGGTACCACCACCTTCCAGGTGGGCAGCGCCGCCAACGAAACCATCAGCGTCAAGATCGACGAGATGAGCACTTCGTCCCTGGAAGCCACCTTCAGCTCCGGCAGCATCGACGATGCCGACGTAGCATCCGGTCCGGCTAACGCCTCGGGCGCCATTGCCGTAGAAGTGAAGATGGCCGACGGTACTGCACGTACCTTCAGTGCCACCTTCGCCAGCGGTGCTACCGCCGTCGAGCAGGTGCAGGCCCTCGCCACCGTGATCAACGACGCCAACATCGGTGTGGGTGCCTTCGTCAACGACGACGGTGACATCGACCTGGTGACCTCGCTGACCTCCGGTTCCGCCGCCGGCAACATCGAGTCTCTGAAGTTCGCATCGGGCGCCAGCGTTTCGGCTGCCGAAACCGCTGCTGCCACTGGTACCGATGCAACCGTCAGCACAGTAAGCGCTGAGAACACCGTCAAGGACATCGACCTGACCGACGTGAAGGGTTCCCAGGAGGCGGTGATCATCATCGACCAGGCCATCCAGTCCATCGACGCCCAGCGCGCCAGCCTCGGTGCCGTGCAGAACCGCTTCGAGAACACCATCTCCAACCTGCAGAACATCGGTGAGAACGTGTCGGCCGCCCGCGGTCGTATCCAGGACACCGACTTCGCAGCAGAAACGGCTAACCTGACCAAGAACCAGATCCTGCAACAGGCAGGTACCTCGATCCTGGCCCAGGCTAACCAGCTGCCGCAGGCGGTCCTCAGCCTCCTGGGCTAAGGCCCGGACGAGGCAAGGCGGTAAACGCGGGGGGAAGTGCTTGGCGCTTCCCCCCTTATTGCCATTTGTGAGGTGAGCACAATGGATATCGGAATAGTCAACCTGACGGGGAAGGGCGTGAATGCCACTCCGGCCGGCAATGCCCAGGTTCGCGGGCCGGCGGAGAAGGAAAGCCCCGAGAAGGTTTCCGAGCAGGCACGGCAAAAGTCCGAGGCCGAAGAGCGCGAGCCGCTAGAAGCCGCCGCCTCCAGCATCCAGGAGTTCGTCCAGAGCATTCGCCGCAACCTGAACTTCGACGTTGACGACAGCAGCGGCCGGGTCGTGGTGCAGGTGACCGATTCGGAGTCCGGCGAGGTGATCCGCCAAATCCCTTCGGAAGATGCACTGAAACTGGCGGAAAGCTTGTCGGAAATGCGCAGCCTGCTGTTCAAGGCCGAGGCCTGATACACCAGCTGGTACTTGCGTGCGACATGGCACGTTTCTTGACTGCTTTATCGAGTATTGGAGCAGGCGTCAGACGATTGGCGAGGTAACGGAAAAATGGCTGGCATAACCGGACTCGGTTCGAACATCGACATCGACAGCATCGTGAAGGCCCTTGTGGACGCAGAAAGAGCGCCCAAGGAAGCCCAACTGACCCGAGTGGAAAAGACCGCTACATCGAAGTTCTCCGCGGTCGGCCAGCTCAAGAGTGCCATCAGCGATTTCCAGACTGCGCTGAAGGACCTGAACTCCAGCGACCTGTTCTCCAAACGTTCGGCGAAATCCAGCAATGCCGATTTGGCGACCGTCTCCGCCACCAACAAGGCAAGCTCGGGAACCTACCAGGTCACTGTCGAGAAGCTCGCCACAGCCAGCAAGGTCGGCACCGCCACCTTCGCCAAGGGCGCCACCGCAGCCGCAGCCGGTACGCTCACCGTCAAGCTGGGGCCCGATGACCGCGGCGTCGATGTGCAGGTTGCCGCCGGTGCCACCCTCTCCGAAATCCGCGACAGCCTGAACAAGGCGCTGAAGGACAAGGGGGTGAGTGCCAACATCGTCAGCAATCCGGCGGATGGCTCGTCGCGCCTGGTACTCAGCTCCAACACGACCGGTGCCGGCAAGGACATCTATGTTCAGGCTTCGGCTGGCCTCGAAGCTTTCCGCATCGGCAACTTCGCCGACAACAATCCGACTTCCAGCCCCACCGGTGCCCTGACCGCGCTGGACGGAAACAATGCCGCCACCAGTGGCTACATCTCCCAGGCCCAGGATGCGGAATTCACGATCGACGGCCTGAGCCTGCGCAGCGCCAGCAATACAGTGTCCGACGCGATTTCCGAAGTCACCCTCAACCTGGTCAGTGCTGAGCCCGGCAAGAAGTTCAAGGTAACGGTCGAGCAGGACACCGCGACCGTGAAAGGCAACATCAAGAAGTTCGTCGATGCCTATAACAAGCTGATGGGGGTGACCAAGACGCTGACGTCGGTGACCTCGGTCGGTGAGGACAAGGCTCCCGTGACTGGCGCCCTCGTGGGCGATTCCACGGTGCGCTCGGTGGTGTCCACCGTGCGCAACGAATTGGTGAATCCGTCGGGTCAGAAGGATGGCATCTCCTTGCTGTCCGACCTGGGTATCACCACCCAGAAGGACGGTACGCTGAAGATCGAAGACTCGAAACTCGACAAAGTCCTCAGCACCCAGTACGAGGCCGTCGCTGGTTTCTTCACTGGCGAGAACGGGCTGACTGCTCGCATGAATTCGAAGCTGGACGTCTACACCGAAACGGGCGGCATCCTGTCCCAGCGCCAGGACGGCCTGCAGGACACCCTCAGTTCGGTCACGGACCAGCGCACCAAGCTCAACCAGCGAATCGAACAGGTCCAGAAGCGGCTGTATGCCCAGTACAACGCCATGGACTCCCTGATCGCCAGCCTGACCCAGACCAGCGACCGGCTGAGCCAGGCTCTCTCCAACCTTCCCGGCGTCGTCAAGCAGAGCTAAGTAATGGCCAATCCGATCGATACCTACAAGCAGGTCAAGACCAGCCAGGAAGTCACCCCCTATCGCGCGGTGCAGCTCTTGCTGGATGGCGCGCTGGAACGCCTTTCCCTCGCCCGTCACGGCCTCGAAACCGGCAACCCGGAAGTTCGCGGCATGGCGGTGGGTTCTACCCTCAGCATCATTGGCGTGCTTCAGGCCAGCCTGGACAAGCAGCTTGGTGGCGAAATCGCCGAGAATCTCGATGCCCTCTACGACTACATGACCCGTCGCCTTTCTCGCGTCGCGCTGGACAGCTCGCCGCGTCCCATTGATGAGGTCGAGACGCTGCTGCTGGAGATCAAGCAGGCGTGGGACTCCATCGGTCCGGAAGTGGAAGCACCGGTCGCTGCGGAAATTTCCTGATATCCGCAAAGCTGCGGGCTAAAGCTCTCGCGGGTGCTGCCGATACATTAGGTATCCAAGCCCGACACACGAGCGAGAGCGAACATGAACGCGATGGCGGCCCTCAAGCAGTACCAGTCCGTGAACACCCAGGCCCAGGCCGTGGATGCCAGCCCCCATCGGCTGATCCAGATGCTCATGGAAGGCGGCCTTACCCGCCTGGCCCAGGCTCGCGGTGCCATCGAGCGTGGTCAGCTCGCACAAAAAGGCGAGCTGATCGGCAAGGCAATCGCTATCATTGGCGGTCTGCGTGATGGCCTGAACTTCGAGCAGGGCGGCGATATCGCGGCCAACCTCGATGCACTCTACGAGTACATGGTGTCCCGCCTGCTCGAAGCGAACCTGAAAAGCGACGCTGCGCTGGTGGATGAAGTAGCAGGGTTGTTGCGTAACGTGAAAACCGGATGGGATGGCATCGCCCAGTGATGCCGTCCGGGTTGGCAGGAGAGTTCCAATGAATGCATCAGTCCAGCGTCTTGAAGCAACCGGCAGCGCTCTGCGTGATGCGCTGGCTCGCCAGGACTGGGCAGCCATCGGTGAGCTGGACCAGCTCTGCCGTCAGGTGGTCGATGACGCCATGGTCGACGCCGTGGACGATGTCGAGGCGCTCGGCAGTCGCCTGCAGGAACTGCTTGGCCTTTATCGCGAGCTGGTTTCCATCTGTCAGTTGGAACAGCAACGTATTGCGGGTGAGCTGGTCCAGCTCAATCAGGCCCAACAGGGTGCCAAGGTCTACAAGCTGTTCGGCTGATGGCTCAGCGATTCCCATCTGCCACTAGTTCGATACTGCTTCGACAGCCGCTTAGCCATTCTGTCGGCTCGACCAAAAAAAGCACGCCATAAAATTGACTCGGCAAGGGTTTTTCACTTTACTAGTGGCCAATTGCCGGTCGATCCTCCTCCCGGGATGCACCGTCTGCCCATGCGCCGTGGAAAACGGCGTTAAGCCCTAAAAGCAAGAACCAGACAATGTGGCGTGAAACCAAGATTCTGCTGATCGACGACAATAGCGATCGCCGCCGCGACTTCGCGGTGATCCTGAATTTCCTCGGTGAAGAGTACCTGGACTGCGGCAGCGATGACTGGCGCGACGTGACGGGACCCCTGAATTCCAGCCGCGACGTCTTGTGCGTCATGCTGGGTGAGGTGGGTGCCAAGGGCGGTGCCCTCGAGCTGATCAAGCAATTGCTGGCCTGGGATGAGTTCCTGCCGGTCCTGCTGATCGGCGACCAGGTCCAGGCCGACTGGCCGGAAGACCTCCGCCGTCGCCTGCTGACCAACCTGGAGATGCCGCCCAGCTACAACAAGCTGCTCGACTCCCTGCATCGTGCTCAGGTCTACCGCGAAATGTACGACCATGCCCGCGAGCGTGGCCGCCAACGCGAGCCCAACCTGTTCCGTAGCCTGGTGGGCACCAGTCGTGCCATTCAGCAGGTTCGCCAGATGATGCAGCAGGTGGCCGACACTGACGCCAGCGTGCTGATCCTGGGCGAGTCCGGTACCGGCAAGGAAGTGGTGGCGCGTAACCTTCACTACCATTCCAAGCGTCGCGAAGCACCGTTTGTACCGGTCAACTGCGGCGCCATTCCGGCAGAGCTGCTGGAAAGTGAACTCTTCGGCCACGAGAAGGGCGCTTTCACCGGCGCCATCACCAGCCGGGCAGGGCGCTTCGAGTTGGCCAACGGCGGCACCCTGTTCCTCGACGAGATCGGCGACATGCCGCTGCCGATGCAGGTCAAGTTGTTGCGTGTGCTGCAGGAACGCACCTTCGAGCGGGTTGGCAGCAACAAGACGCAGAACGTCGATGTGCGCATCATCGCGGCCACCCACAAGAACCTCGAACAGATGATCGAGGCGGGCAGCTTCCGCGAAGACCTTTATTACCGCCTCAATGTTTTCCCCATCGAAATGGCGCCGTTGCGTGAGCGCGTGGAAGACATCCCGCTGCTGATCAACGAACTCATCTCGCGGATGGAGCACGAGAAGCGCGGCTCCATCCGCTTCAATTCCGCCGCCATCATGTCGCTGTGCAACCACGACTGGCCGGGCAACGTCCGTGAACTGGCCAACCTGGTGGAGCGCATGGCGATCATGCATCCCTACGGCGTCATCGGCGTCAGCGAGTTGCCGAAGAAGTTCCGCCACGTCGACGATGAGGACGAACAGCTCAAGGCCAGCCTGCGCGAAGAGATCGAAGAGCGATCGGCCATCGGTGCCGGCCTGCCGGGCATCGCTTCGCCGGCGCTGCTGCCGCCCGAGGGCCTGGATCTCAAGGACTACCTCGGCAACCTGGAGCAGGGCCTGATCCAGCAAGCACTGGACGACGCCTCCGGGGTCGTGGCCCGTGCCGCCGAGCGTCTGCGCATCCGCCGTACCACGCTGGTGGAGAAGATGCGCAAGTACGGCATGAGCCGTCGCGACGAGGAATTGGCGGAAGAATAATTCCGCTTTTTCCAAGTTGTTGTTTTTAAAGGACTAAATTTTAGGCACGGGTATTGCTATATCTCACTCGACCGACCGTCTGCTGACGGTCGATGGAGCGAGAGAAGAGCATGAGCCACGCCGTTACGCCCGCACAGAATCCGGAAGCCGCCCCCGTCGAACAAGCCAGTCGCGCGGGTCTTGAACAAGCCTTTGCGCTGTTCAACCAGATGTCGACCCAGCTCAGCGAGTCCTACAGCCTGTTGGAAGCGCGGGTCACCGAGCTGAAGGGCCAGTTGGCCCTGGTCAGTGCCCAGCGCATGCAGGAGCTGGCGGAGAAGGAACGGCTCGCCAATCGCCTGCAGAGCCTGTTGGACCTGCTGCCCGGCGGCGTCATCGTGATCGACGGGCAGGGCGTGGTGCGCGAAGCCAATCCCGTGGCGCGCAACCTGCTCGGCCAACCCCTGGTGGGCATGCTCTGGCGCGAAGTGATCGCGCGTAACTTCGCCCCGCGCGAAGACGATGGCCATGAAATCTCCCTCAAGGATGGACGCCGTGTCTCCATCGCCACCCGCTCCCTGAATGCCGAGCCCGGCCAACTGGTTCTGCTCACCGACCTGACGGAAACCCGTCGCCTGCAGGATCAGCTTTCCCGCCACGAACGTCTTTCTGCCCTGGGTCGAATGGTTGCGTCCCTGGCTCACCAGATCCGCACGCCGCTGTCCGCGGCCTTGCTCTATGCCAGCCACCTGACCCAGCAGGTGCTGCCAACGGATCAGCAGCAGCGTTTTGCCGGTCGCCTCAAGGAGCGGCTGCATGAACTGGAGCATCAGGTGCGCGACATGCTGGTGTTCGCCCGTGGCGAGCTGCCGCTGCCGGACCGCCTGGCGCCGTCGGCGCTGTTCTCCGCCCTGCGCGCATCGGCCGAGTCCCATGTGCAAGGCAAGGAAGTGCGCTGGCAGTGCGATCTCGCCGAGGGCGAACTGCTGTGTAATCGCGACACCTTGGTTGGTGCGATGCTCAACCTGATCGAGAACGCCAATCAGGCCGCCGGCCGTGACCTGCTGCTCAAGGTGCACCTCTATCGGCGCGGTGGCGATCTGCACCTGACCATCAGTGACAACGGCCCCGGTATCGACGCCGCCACCCTGGCGCGTCTGGGCGAACCCTTCTTCACCACCAAGACCACCGGCACCGGACTCGGGCTGGCCGTGGTCAAGGCGGTGGCGCGTGCCCACCAGGGCGAGCTGCGGCTGCGCTCGCGTCCCGGCCGCGGTACTTGCGCCACCCTGGTCCTGCCGCTGATTCCCGCGGCACATTCGGTTTTTCAGGAGTAAAGGACGATGACTGCCAAAATTCTGCTGGTCGAAGACGACCGCGCCCTGCGTGAAGCCCTGGCGGACACCTTGCTGATCGGCGGCTACGACTACCGTGCGGTGGACTGCGCCGAGGCTGCCCTGGTGGCGCTGGGTGAGGAGTCCTTCGGTCTGATGGTCAGCGACGTCAACATGCCCGGCATGGACGGCCACCAACTTCTGGCCATCGTCCGTCAGCGCTACCCGCAGTTGCCGGTGTTGCTGATGACCGCCTTCGGCGCCGTGGAGCGCGCGGTGGATGCCATGCGCCAGGGCGCCGCCGATTACCTGGTGAAACCCTTTGAACCCAATACTCTGTTGGATCTTGTGGCGCGGCATGCCTTGGGGCGTGTGAGTCAGGCCATCAGCGATGGCCCCGTAGCCCTGGAGCCAGCCAGCCGCCAGTTGCTCGAACTGGCCGCGCGCGTGGCACGTAGCGATTCCACTGTGCTGATCTCGGGTGAGTCCGGTACCGGCAAGGAGGTACTGGCGCAGTACATCCACCAGCAGTCCACCCGGGCCAACGGTCCCTTCATTGCCATCAACTGCGCTGCCATTCCGGACAACATGCTGGAAGCCACCCTGTTCGGTCATGAGAAGGGCGCCTTCACCGGTGCCATCGCCAGCGCGCCGGGCAAATTCGAACTGGCGGACGGCGGCACCATCCTGCTTGATGAAATTTCCGAAATGCCGCTGGGCCTGCAGGCCAAGTTGCTGCGCGTGTTGCAGGAGCGTGAGGTGGAACGAGTGGGCGCGCGCCGGCCGATCAACCTGGATATCCGCGTGCTCGCCACCACTAACCGTGACCTCGCTGGCGAAGTGGCGGCGGGGCGTTTCCGGGAAGACCTTTACTACCGTCTTTCCGTGTTCCCCCTTGCTTGGCGCCCGCTGCGGGAGCGTCCGGCGGACATCCTGCCGCTGGCCGAGCGTCTGCTGGCCAAACACGTCAAAAAAATGAATCACTCCGCCGTGCGCTTCTCCAGCGAAGCCCGGGCAGCGCTGCTGGCTCACGCTTGGCCGGGCAACGTGCGCGAGTTGGACAACGCCGTGCAGCGCGCGTTGATCCTGCAGCAGGGTGGATTGGTCCAGCCTCATGACCTGTGCCTGACCGCCCCCATCGGCATGGCTATTGTGCCCGCCGCGCCGGCAGTCGCTCTGGTCACTGTTTCTGCGCCCGTGGTGCCCTTGCCGGTGGCTGCCGCGCCCGCCGAAGCGCCCAGCGCCCTGGGGGATGACCTGCGCCGCCATGAGTTCCAGATGATCATCGACACCCTGCGTTCCGAGCGCGGCCGTCGCAAGGAAGCCGCCGAGCGCCTGGGCATCAGCCCACGCACCCTGCGCTACAAGCTCGCGCAGATGCGCGATGCGGGCATGGACATCGACGCGTACCTCTACGCCAGCTGAAACCTGAGGCGGAAGGGCCAGTCCCGGCAAAACCTTTCGTAGGAGCGAGCTCTGCTCGCGAACGGCCCGAGCGCGATTTTTCGCGAGCAGAGCTCGCTCCTACAAGTTCGCAACCTTCCCCGTAACACCCGTTCCTGAGCTTTTGGCACCCTTGTTGCAGATACCCCTTCATCGGACCGCGTAGCGTCAAAAAATCGCGGCAGTTGGAGGAATGTGATGAGCCAGGGTGTTGAATTCAATCGCTTGATGTTGGAAATGCGCTCCATGCAGATGGACGCGATGGCCCGCGCCAAGCCTGCCCCCGTGGCAGCGCCGGAGGCCGGTGCGCCGAGTTTTGCCGACATGCTCGGCCAGGCGGTCAACAAGGTCGCGGATACCCAGAAGGTCTCCACGGAAATGGCCACCGCGTTCGAGGTCGGGCAGAAGGGCGTTGACCTCACCGACGTCATGATCGCGTCGCAAAAGGCCAGCGTTTCCTTCGAGGCCATGACCCAAGTGCGGAACAAGCTGGTCCAGGCCTACCAAGACATCATGCAGATGCCGGTTTGAGGACGGATTGAAAAATGGCTGAAGCAGCTGTTGCAAAGGTCCCCGCCAAGGCAGATGCACCGGAAGAGAAGAAGCCGCTTTTCGGCCTGTCTTTCCTGGATAACCTCTCGCAGATGAGCATGCTGCGTCAGGTCGGCCTGCTGGTCGGCCTGGCCGCCAGTGTCGCCATCGGTTTTGCCGTGGTGCTCTGGTCGCAGCAGCCGGACTATCGCCCGTTGTACGGCAGCCTTTCGGGAATGGATGCCAACCAGGTGGTCGAAGCCCTGGGCGCCGCCGACATCCCCTACAAGATCGAGCCCAACTCTGGCGCCCTGCTGGTGAAGGCCGACGACCTCGCCCGTGCCCGCATGAAACTTGCTGCCGCCGGCGTGGCGCCCAGCGACAACACCGTCGGCTTCGAGATTCTCGACAAGGAGCAGGGGCTCGGCACCAGCCAGTTCATGGAAGCCACCCGCTACCGCCGCGGCCTGGAAGGCGAGCTGGCGCGCACCATCTCCAGCCTGAACAACGTCAAGGGTGCGCGCGTACACCTGGCCATTCCGAAGAGCTCGGTGTTCGTGCGTGACGAACGCAAACCCACGGCCTCCGTACTGGTTGAGCTCTATCCCGGCCGCGGTCTGGAGCCGAGCCAGGTGATGGCGATCGTCAACCTGGTGGCGACCAGCGTGCCGGAACTGGAGAAGTCCCAGGTCACCGTCGTCGACCAGAAGGGCAACTTGCTGTCCGACCAGCAGGAGCTGTCCGAGCTGACCATGGCCGGCAAGCAGTTCGACTACACCCGTCGCATGGAAACCCTTTACACCCAGCGCGTGCACAGCATCCTGCAACCTGTGCTGGGCAGCGGTCGTTACAAGGCGGAGGTCTCCGCCGACGTCGACTTCAGCGCCGTCGAATCCACCTCCGAGATGTTCAACCCGGACCAGCCAGCCCTGCGCAGCGAGCAGAAGCTTGCTGAAGAGCGGCAGAACAATGGCGGTCCGCAGGGCGTCCCTGGCGCGCTGTCGAACCAGCCCCCGGCACCCGGAGCCGCGCCGCAGCAGGCCACGGGCGCCGCAGCCGCCGGCGTGCAGCCCGGCCAGCCGCTACTGGATGACAACGGTCAGCAGATCATCGACCCGACCACTGGCAAGCCGATGCTCGCGCCGTATCCCACCGACAAGCGCGATCAGACCACGCGCAATTTCGAGCTGGACCGCTCCATCAGCTACACCAAGCAGCAGCAGGGCCGCCTGCGCCGGCTTTCCGTAGCGGTGGTGCTGGACGACCAGATCAAGGTCGACCCGCAAACCGGCGAAACCACCCGAGTGCCCTGGACTGCCGACGAGATCACCCGCTTCACCCGTCTGGTGCAGGACTCGGTAGGTTACGACGCCAGCCGGGGTGACAGTGTCAGCGTGATCAACACCGCGTTCATCGCCGACGGAGCCGAAGAAGTCATCGACATTCCGTTCTACACCCAGCCCTGGTTCTGGGATGTGGTGAAGCAGGTGCTGGGTGTGCTGTTCATCCTGGTGCTGGTATTCGGCGTGCTGCGTCCGGTGCTGAACAACATCAGCGGCGGCAAGGGCAAGGATCTTGACGGCGGCCGTAACGGCGATGTCGACCTGGGCGAGATGGGACTGTCCGGCGAGCTGTCGGATGACCGCGTCAGCCTCGGCGGACCGCAAAGCATCCTCCTGCCCAGCCCGAGCGACGGGTATGATGCGCAGCTCAATGCCATCAAGAACCTGGTGGCCGAAGATCCTGGCCGCGTGGCCCTGGTAGTCAAAGAATGGATCAACGCCGATGAGTGATAATCGCGCCCCCGCCAAGCTGAACAAGGTCGACAAGGCCGCCATTCTGCTGCTGTCCCTGGGCGAGACTGACGCTGCCCAGGTGCTCCGCCACATGGGGCCGAAGGAAGTGCAGCGGGTTGGCGTCGCCATGGCCCAGATGCGCAACATCCACCGTGAGCAGGTGGAGCAGGTGATGAGCGAGTTCGTCGAGATCGTCGGCGACCAGACCAGCCTGGGCGTCGGCGCCGACGGCTACATCCGCAAGATGCTCACCCAGGCCCTGGGTGAGGACAAGGCCAACAACCTGATCGACCGCATCCTGCTGGGCGGTAGCACCAGCGGCCTGGACAGCCTGAAGTGGATGGAGCCGCGTGCCGTGGCTGACGTGATCCGCTACGAACACCCGCAGATCCAGGCCATCGTCGTCGCCTACCTGGACCCGGACCAGGCCGCCGAAGTGCTCAGCCATTTCGACCACAAGGTGCGCCTGGATATCGTCCTGCGCGTGTCGTCGCTGAACACCGTGCAACCTTCGGCACTCAAGGAGCTGAACCTGATCCTCGAGAAGCAGTTCGCCGGCAATGCCAGCACCACACGCACCACCATGGGCGGCGTGAAGCGCGCGGCGGACATCATGAACTTCCTCGACAGCTCGGTCGAAGGCCAACTGATGGACTCCATCCGCGAAGTGGACGAAGACCTCTCGACCCAGATCGAAGACCTGATGTTTGTCTTCGACAACCTGGCCGATGTCGACGACCGCGGTATCCAGGCACTGCTGCGCGAGGTTTCTTCCGACGTGCTGGTGCTGGCCCTCAAGGGCTCGGATGAAGCCATCAAGGAAAAGGTCTTCAAGAACATGTCCAAACGTGCCGCCGAACTGCTACGCGACGACCTGGAGGCCAAGGGCCCGGTCCGCGTCAGCGACGTTGAATCGGCGCAGAAGGAAATCCTTACCATCGCCCGCCGAATGGCCGAAGCCGGGGAAATCGTCCTCGGTGGCAAGGGCGGCGAAGAAATGATCTGAGGCGGCGACCATGGCCAGCAAGGAACAGGCAAGCGAGCTGATCCGCGCCAAGGACGTCAACGTCTTTGATCGCTGGTCGTTGCCCAGCTTCGACCCGGACGCTCCCGAGCCCGCAGTACCAGAAGAGCCGATGACTGCGGCGCCCGAGCCCGAGCCGGAACCGCAGATCGAGGAAGTGCCGGTCGAAGACGTCAAGCCGCTGACGCTGGACGAGCTCGAGGCCATCCGCCAGGACGCCTACAACGAAGGCTTTGCCACCGGTGAGCGCGACGGTTTTCATGCCGGCCAGCTCAAGGCCCGGCAGGAGGCCGAGGTCGCTGTGAATGCCCGGCTCGCGCAACTCGAAACCCTGATGGTTCAGTTGCTCGACCCTATCGCCGAGCAGGACCGGCAGATCGAGGAATCCCTGGTGCATCTCACCAGCCTGATCACCCGCCAGGTGATCCAGCGCGAGCTGCGCGTGGATTCCAGCCAGATTCGCCATGTCCTGCGTGAGGCCCTGAAGTTGCTGCCCATGGGCGCCAGCAACCTGCGCATCCACATCAATCCGCAGGACTTCGAGCAGGTGAAGGCCCTGCGTGAGCGGCATGAAGAAACCTGGCGCATCCTCGAAGACGAATCGCTGGAACCGGGCGGTTGCCGGGTCGAGACCGAGCATTCGCGCATCGACGCCAGCATCGAAACGCGCTTGAGCCAGGCCATGAAGCAGCTCTTCGAGCAGCAGCGCGAACAGAAGGTCCATCCGCCATCAGCCGACCTGGTCATGGACCTGGACTCCCCGGACAGCCTCGACCATGCGTATTGAGCGCGCCAGCTTCGCCAAGCGTCTGGCGGGTTACAACGATGTGATCGATCTGCCCTCGCAACCCCTGGTGGAAGGCCGCCTGCTGCGCATGGTGGGACTCACCCTGGAGGCCGAAGGCTTGCGTGCGCCGGTGGGCAGTCGTTGCCTGGTGATCAACGATGACAGCTACCACCCCGTGCAGGTGGAGGCCGAGGTAATGGGCTTTTCCGGCAGCAAGATCTACCTGATGCCGGTGGGCAGCCTCTCCGGTATCGCGCCTGGCGCCCGCGTGGTGCCGCTGCCGGATACCGGTCGCCTGCCCATGGGCATGTCCATGCTGGGCCGTGTACTGGATGGCGCCGGCCGCGCCTTGGACGGTAAGGGCGGCATGAGGGCCGAGGACTGGGTGCCGATGGATGGTCCCACCATCAATCCGCTGAAGCGCCACCCCATCAGCGAACCCCTGGACGTCGGAATCCGCTCCATCAACTCCCTGCTTACGGTCGGCCGCGGCCAGCGCCTCGGCCTGTTCGCCGGTACCGGCGTGGGCAAGAGCGTGCTGCTCGGCATGATGACCCGCTTCACCGAGGCGGAAATCATCGTCGTGGGCCTGATCGGCGAGCGGGGCCGCGAGGTGAAGGAATTCATCGAGCACATCCTTGGCGAGGAAGGCCTCAAGCGTTCCGTCGTGGTGGCGTCTCCGGCGGACGACGCGCCGCTGATGCGACTGCGTGCGGCCATGTATTGCACGCGCATCGCCGAATACTTCCGCGACAAGGGCAAGAATGTCTTGCTGCTGATGGATTCCCTGACCCGCTTCGCCCAGGCCCAGCGCGAGATCGCCCTGGCCATCGGCGAACCGCCGGCGACCAAAGGCTATCCGCCATCGGTGTTCGCAAAACTGCCGAAGCTGGTGGAACGGGCCGGTAATGCAGAGCAGGGCGGAGGTTCCATTACCGCCTTCTACACGGTCCTTTCCGAAGGCGACGACCAGCAGGACCCCATCGCCGACTCCGCGCGTGGGGTGCTCGACGGTCACTTCGTGCTCTCCCGCCGGCTGGCCGAGGAAGGTCATTACCCGGCCATCGACATCGAGGCGTCCATTAGCCGGGTAATGCCTCAGGTGGTCAGCCCGGAGCACATGAAAATGGCGCAACGCTTCAAGCAGCTCTGGTCGCGCTACCAACAAAGCCGCGACCTGATCAGTGTGGGCGCCTATGTTGCCGGCGGCGATCCTGACACCGATCTGGCCATTGCCCGCCAGCCAACCATGAGCGCCTTCCTGCGCCAGGGGCTCGACGAGAGCGAGAGCCTCGCCCAGAGCGCCCAGCGGCTGGCTGCCTCCCTGGGCATCCAGGGCTGATAGCGCATGTCCCGCAGTCGTGCGGCGCGGTTGGCGCCGGTCGTCGAAATGGCCGAACGTGCCGAGCGCGAAGCGGCACGCATGCTGGGTCGTTGCCAGGGCCAGGTGACCCAGGCCGAGATGAAGCTGGGTGAACTGGAACGCTACCGCTCCGACTACCAGCAGCAGTGGATCGAGGAAGGCCGACGCGGCGTTTCCGGCCAATGGCTCATGAACTACCAGCGCTTCCTGTCTCAGCTCGAGTCTGCAATCGGCCAGCAGATGCAGAGCCTCAAATGGCACCGCGACAACCTCGACAAGGCGCGTGCTGCGTGGCAACAGCGCTATGCTCGCCTGGAAGGCCTGCGCAAGCTGGTGCAACGCTATCTGGATGAAGCCCGTGCGGCGGAAGACAAGCGCGAGCAGAAACTGCTGGACGAGCTGGTACAACGCTTGCCGGCCCGACATGAAGAGTAGAGCCAGCAAAACCCATCAACCCCATATCGATGCGTACTTCAACGCGTCATCTCAGAACCATAAATTCTTCCAAGGCGCCGCTTTCCAGTTGCCCTGCCTCAAGGTGGGTGCTAAATCTTCACCACGCGTATTCCGAACTTGAACAAGGAGCTTTGCATGGCCATCACCTCGATGCCCTCAGACGATGGGCAGGAGCTGACCATCACCATCCAGGGACGATTCGATTTCGGCGCCCACCAGGAATTCCGCGACGCCTACGAGCGCGTCAACTTCACCCCCAAGCGCTACGTCGTGGACCTCAAGGGCACCACCTACCTCGACAGCTCCGCACTCGGCATGCTGCTCCTTTTGCGTGATCACGCCGGTGGCGAGCGGGCGCAGATTCGCCTCGCCAACTGCAACCCCGACGTCCGCAAGATCCTCGCCATCTCCAACTTCGAACAATTGTTCCAGATCGCCTGAGGCCTGCTGCCATGCCGTCGCCGCTGACGATCCTGATTGCCGAGGACAACGCGGCGGACAGGCTGCTGCTGTCCACCATCGTCAACCGCCAAGGACATCGCGCTCTGACCGCCGCCAACGGTCGTGAGGCCGTGGCGCTGTTCCAGCAGGAACAGCCGCAACTGGTGTTGATGGATGCCCTGATGCCGGTGATGGACGGCTTCGAGGCTGCCCGCCAGATCAAGCAACTGGCGGGCGAAGCCCTGGTGCCGATCATCTTCCTCACCTCATTGACGGAAAACGAAGCGCTGGTGCGCTGCCTGGAGGCGGGCGGCGATGACTTCCTTGCCAAGCCCTATAACCGGGTCATCCTCGAAGCCAAGATCAAGGCCTTGGACCGACTGCGTCGCCTGCAGGACACCGTGCTGCAGCAGCGCGACCTGATCGCTCGCCACAATGAGCACCTGGTGACCGAACAGCGGGTGGCCAAGGCGGTTTTCGACAAGGTGGCGCATTCCGGTTGCCTGAGCGCCCCGAACATTCGTTACCTGCAATCGCCTTACGCTTTGTTCAATGGTGACCTGCTGTTGGCGGCCTACAAACCCTCAGGTGGCATGCACGTGCTGCTCGGCGACTTCACCGGCCATGGCCTGCCGGCGGCCATCGGTGCCATGCCCCTGGCCGAAGTGTTCTACGGCATGACCGCCAAGGGCTATGCCATGGCCGACATCCTGCGCGAGATGAACGCCAAGCTGAAACGCATCCTGCCGGTGGGGGTGTTCTGCTGCGCCACATTCCTCAACTTGAGCTTCCAGCGACACTTGGTCGAGGTGTGGAATGGCGGCCTGCCCGATGGCTACCTGCGGCGCGCCGGCAACGGCGAGCTGGTGCCGCTGGTGTCGCGCCACCTACCGTTGGGGGTGCTCGACCAGGGCAGCTTCAACGCGCATTTCGAGTCCTACCCCATCGAGACGGGTGACCGCATCCTCCTGGTGTCCGACGGTGTGCTGGAAACCCGCAATGACAATGAAGAAACCTTTGGCGACGAGCGGTTGCGCGCCGTGCTCGACGCCAGCGGTGACGGCAGTCGTCTGTTCGACGAGATCCAGCTGGCCCTGAGCGCCTTTCGCGGCCATGCCCAGGACGATGTGAGCATGATCGAGGTGCGCATGCTCGAAGAGTCCACCGAGCGTGCCAAACTGGCCTTCACTGACAGTGGCCAGGCCAGCCCCCTGGACTGGTCCGCGTCCTTCGAATTCCGTGCCCAGACGTTGAAACGCTTCAATCCGCTGCCTTTCCTGTTGCAACTGCTGTTGGAGGTCCAGGGGCTGCGCGATCAGGGGGGCGCCCTCTATACGGTGCTCGCCGAGCTTTACTCCAACGCCCTGGAGCACGGCGTGCTGGGGTTGGATTCCTCGCTCAAGCGTAACGCCGAAGGTTTCGCCCGCTACTATCGGGAGCGCAGCGAGCGCCTGGCCGGGCTGGAGGAAGGCTACGTGCGTTTTCATCTGCAACTGGTCCCGGAAGGCCGGGGAGGGCGGTTGCTGATCCATGTCGAAGACAGCGGCAAGGGCTTCGACGTGGGCGCGGTCCTGGCTCAGCAGCCGTCGATGGACAGCCTCTGTGGTCGGGGCCTCACCCTGATCAGTCAGCTGACGGCACGTTGCGAGCCCGCCGAAGACGGCAAGGGCATACACGTGGAGTTCCGTTGGCCCATTCGGGCATAATTTTCTGACGTTCAGTACAGGGAGTGACGGGTTTGTCCAATATCCATCTCGACCATTCTGTGCTGTCTTCCCTGCGGGAAGTCATGGAGGACGAGTTTCCAGTGCTGCTGGATACCTTCCTGGCGGACTCAGCGGAGCGCCTGCGGCAGATCCAGCAGGCGAATACTGTGCAAGACAGCCAGGCCCTGCGCCTGGCGGCCCATAGCTTCAAGGGTAGTTGCAGCAACATGGGCGCTCCCCTGCTGGCGGGGCTGTGCAAGCAACTGGAAGACATCGCCCGGCGTGATCAGCTTACCGATGCATCCGCCGTCATCCTGCAGATCGAGCAGGAGTTCTTCATCGTCCGCGACCTGCTGCAGGAAGAACGTCGCGGTCTGGCCGACTGATCGGTGCCCCCCAGCCATCGACCAGCGTGTTGGCCCATCCTTTGCAATTCTCTTGGCACGAACCAACCCGAGCGGAGAGTGCCCATGCCCGTTGCCCCCGATCTGCTTCTTCAGGCCAGGCCTGAGGTGAAGCCGAAAGCACCGGCCGCAAAAGCCCCGGAAAAACCGGCGGAAACCAGTAAGGGCGAGGCTTCCAGCTTCGCCCAGATGTACGCGAAAGAACGTCAGGCCAAGGCCGCTGAGCGCAATGAAGCGGCGGCCAAACAGGCCAGCGCCAAGTCGGATGAGGCGGCAATCCAGGACAAGCCTGCGACCGACCCTGCCGCCAGCCAGCCGGTTGTTGCCGATAGCGGCAAGCCTTTGCCGGCCGAAGAAGGCGACACCAAGGAGGCTCCCGAAGAGCCCGTGATGGACCCGCTGCTGCTCATGGGAATGACTGGCCAACTGCCCGCCGATGCCGCAGCGGTCGAGGCGGATGGCGCCGCCGAGGCGCTGTCGGCCCTGCCCGTTGCGCCGTCAGTGAACAGCTCGGCGCCTGCCACCCTGAGCGAAACCGCCCTCGACCCGGACCTCGATCAGCTCAACGGCTTGCCGCCGGTGAAGATGGCCCTGGACCAGGGTGCCCAGGCGGCCCAGGCAGCAGCCCAGCAGGTGCAGAACGCGGCTCAGGCCGCGCCTGGCGCGGATCAGGACTTCGCCAGTGCCCTGGCAGCCTTCGCCGATGAACCGCTGGAAGCCGGTGAGGGCGAGCTGGACAAGGCGCTGTCATCCTCCGAGCTCTCGGTTGAGCTGGCCGATAGGCTAGGCGAGAACAAGGGTGAGGTGCGTAACGAACTGCTCGCCAACCGCCTCAATGCCTTGAGCCAGGCCATCAGCCAGCAGACTGCCCAGGCCCAGCGCGCGCCGGTCCTGGTGCCGGGACAACCGGTGGCCATGCAGCAGGGGGGCTGGAGCGAAGCGGTGGTGGATCGGGTCATGTGGTTGTCCAGCCAGAACCTCAAGTCCGCCGAGATCCAGCTCGATCCTCAAGAGTTGGGCCGTCTCGAAGTACGGGTGAACATGACCCAGGACCAGACCCAGGTGACCTTCGCCAGCCCCAACGCCAACGTTCGCGATGCCCTGGAAGGGCAGATGCACCGCCTGCGTGACCTGTTCGCCCAGCAGGGCATGAACCAGCTCGACGTGAACGTTTCCGACCAATCCCTGAACCGTGGCTGGCAAGGGCAGGGCGGTGACGGCGAGCGCCGATCTGCCGGCGGCCGTGCCGACTTCGGTGGGGGCAGTGACGAAGACATCTCCGTGAGCCACAGCGAGATCCGCCCGGCCTCGACAAGTGGTGGACGGGGATTGGTGGATTTCTACGCCTGACGCCCTCTCCCCCGGCCCCTCTCCTCTTCAGGGGGAGAGGGAACCCCGTGACAGCCGCCCCCCGACACTGGTATATCCGCAGCCCTGAAAGCAATTGCCTGAGCTGCCGATTGGCTGGCGAGCTGGCATAACACTTGCTCATTCCCCAGGAAAAGGCGGGCTTGCCCCGTTCGGCGACGGATTATTGGCATGGCGAAGAAAGAAGCGAAGGCCCCGGCAGAGGGCGGTGCAGCAGGCGGTAAGAGCAAGCTGAAGCTCATCATTCTGGGCGTGGTTGCGCTGTTGCTGGCAATCGGCCTGTCGGTGGGCGGTACCTGGTTCTTCCTCAGTCGTGGCGATAGAGGTGCCGAACCGGCCAAAGAAGAAGCCACCAGTGCGCCGACCAAACAGCCAGCCATCTACCAGGAGCTGGCCCCCGCTTTCGTGGTCAACTTCAACCAGAACGGTCGCCAGCGATACATGCAGGTGAGCGTTGCGCTAATGACCCGCGACCAGGCCCAGCTGGATGCCCTCAAGGTGCATATGCCGGTGCTGCGCAACAAGCTGGTCATGCTGTTCTCCAGCCAGAACTTCGAAACCCTGGCCACGCCGGTGGGCAAGGAGATGCTGCGCCAGCAGGCCACCGCCACCGTACAGGAGCTGGCCACGCAGGAAACTGGCGCGGTGACCGTCGAACAAGTGCTCTTCACCAACTTCGTATTGCAGTAGGCAAGGTACAACCATGGCTGTTCAAGACCTGCTGTCCCAGGACGAAATCGACGCGCTGTTGCATGGCGTTGACGACGGCCTGGTTGAAACCGAAACCGATGCCGACCCGACCAGTGTCAAAAGCTATGACCTGACCAGCCAGGACCGTATCGTCCGGGGTCGCATGCCGACCCTGGAAATGATCAACGAGCGCTTCGCCCGTTACACCCGCATCAGCATGTTCAACCTGTTGCGTCGCTCGGCCGACGTGGCGGTGGGGGGCGTGCAAGTGATGAAGTTCGGCGAGTACGTGCATTCGCTCTACGTGCCCACCAGCCTCAACCTGGTGAAGATGAAGCCACTGCGCGGCACTTCGCTGTTCATCCTCGACGCCAAGCTGGTGTTCAAGCTGGTGGACAACTTCTTTGGCGGCGACGGTCGCCACGCCAAGATCGAAGGGCGCGAGTTCACCCCAACCGAGCTGCGCGTGGTCCGCATGGTGCTGGACCAGGCCTTCGTCGACCTGGCCGAAGCCTGGCACGCCGTGATGGACGTGAACTTCGAGTACATCAACTCGGAAGTGAACCCGGCCTTGGCCAATATCGTCAGCCCGAGTGAGGTGGTGGTGGTTTCCACCTTCCATATCGAACTGGACGGCGGCGGTGGCGACCTGCACATCACCATGCCCTATTCGATGATCGAGCCGATCCGGGAGATGCTCGACGCCGGCTTCCAGTCCGATGTCGATGACCAGGACGAACGCTGGATCAAGGCCCTGCGCGAAGACATCCTCGACGTCAGCGTGCCGGTGGGTGCCACCGTGGTGCGTCGCCAGCTCAAGCTGCGGGACATCCTGCACATGCAGCCGGGCGACGTGATTCCGGTGGAGCTGCCCGAACACATGATCATGCGCGCCAATGGCGTGCCGGCCTTCAAGGCCAAGCTGGGGTCGCACAAGGGCAACCTGTCGCTGCAGATCCTCGAACCGATCGAACGCCAGCGCTGATTGCGCGCTACCCACGAATTCAGAGCCAGCCGAGGTCAAGCGATGGCAAACGACATGGACACTACCACTCCCGAAGAGCAGGCCTTGGCCGACGAATGGGCTGCCGCCCTGGCCGAAGCCGGTGACGCGTCCCAGGACGATATCGACGCGCTGATGAACCAGGGTGGCGGCAGCGCCCCCAGTTCGCCGCGTGCCCCCATGGAGGAGTTCGGCAGCGCACCCAAGGCCAACGGTCCGGTGAGCCTGGACGGCCCCAACCTGGACGTGATCCTGGATATCCCGGTGTCTATTTCCATGGAAGTGGGCAACACCGATATCACCATCCGCAACCTGCTGCAGCTCAACCAGGGCTCGGTGATCGAGCTTGACCGTCTGGCTGGCGAGCCGCTGGACGTGCTGGTCAACGGCACCCTGATCGCCCATGGCGAAGTGGTGGTGGTCAACGAGAAGTTCGGCATCCGGCTGACTGACGTGATCAGCCCGAGCGAACGCATCAAGAAGCTGCGCTGAAACCATGCGCCGTTTTCTTCTCGCGGGGCTGTTCTGCTTCCCCATGACCGGTTTCGCCGCCGAAACCGCTGCGACTGCTCCGGCGCCCGCCGCCGCTGCGGCCCAGGCCGGTACTGGCATGGCCGCCCAGCTCGGGCAACTGGCGCTCGGCCTGTTGCTGGTGGTGGGGCTGATCTTCCTGCTCGCCTGGCTGCTGCGCCGGGTACAGCAACTCGGGCCGCGTGGCGGCCAGGTGATCAAGTTGGTGGCCAGCCAGGCGCTGGGCCCGCGAGATCGGCTGGTGCTGGTCCAGGTGGGGGGAGAACAGATTCTGCTGGGCCTCAGCGCCGGGCGTATCACGCCGCTGCATGTGCTGAAGGAGCCTGTGCCCCTGGCTGAAGCCGAAGTCGCCAGCCCGGAATTCGCCCAACGTCTGATGGAACTGCTCGGCAAGGACAAGCATTGATGCCCCTGCACCGCTTTCTCATCGCGCTGCTGCTGGTGCTGGCCGCGCCCCTGGCCCTGGGCGCCGACAACCCCTTGTCAGTGCCCGCCATTACGCTGTCCACCAATCCGGAAGGCCAGCAGGAATACTCGGTAAGCCTACAGATCCTGCTGATCATGACGGCGCTGAGTTTCATCCCGGCGTTCGTCATGCTGATGACCAGCTTCACGCGGATCATCATTGTCTTCTCCATCCTGCGCCAGGCGCTGGGCCTGCAGCAGACGCCGTCGAACCAGATCCTCGTCGGCCTGGCGCTGTTCCTGACCATGTTCATCATGGCGCCAGTGTTCGATCAGGTGAATCGCGATGCCCTGCAGCCCTACCTCAACGAGCAGATGACGGCGCAGGACGCAGTGGCCAAGGCGGAAGTGCCGATCAAGAACTTCATGTTGGCGCAGACGCGCGCCAGCGACCTGGACCTGTTCATGCGCCTGTCCAAGCGCACCGACATCGCCAGCGCGGATGAGGCGCCGCTGACCATCCTGGTCCCGGCCTTCGTCACCTCCGAGCTGAAGACGGCGTTCCAGATCGGCTTCATGATCTTCATCCCGTTCCTGATCATCGACCTGGTGGTGGCCAGCGTGCTCATGGCGATGGGCATGATGATGCTCTCGCCGCTGATCATCTCCCTGCCGTTCAAGATCATGCTCTTCGTCCTGGTGGATGGCTGGGCATTGATCATTGGCACCCTTGCCGGCAGTTTCGGCGGCGTATAGGAGGCTCGCGATGACCCCTGAAGTTGCGGTCGACCTGTTCCGTGAGGCGCTCTGGCTGACCTGTCTGATCGTCGCCATCCTGGTGGTTCCGAGCCTGGTAGTGGGTCTCATCGTCGCCATGTTCCAGGCGGCCACCCAGATCAACGAGCAGACCCTGAGCTTCCTGCCGCGCCTGTTGGTGATGCTGCTCACCCTGATCTGGGCCGGCCCCTGGCTGACCCGCCAACTGATGGAGTACATCCAGACGCTCTATCAGAACATCCCGATGTTGATCGGCTGACCATGCTCGAACTCAGCGACGCACAGATCGGTGGCTGGGTCGGCAGCTTCCTGCTCCCGCTGTTCCGCATCGCCGCGCTGCTGATGACCATGCCGATCATCGGTACCCAACTGGTGCCGACGAGGGTCCGCCTGTACCTCGCGCTGGCCATTGCCGTGGTGCTGGTGCCAACGCTGCCGCCGATGCCGCAGGTGGACGCCATCAACCTGGGCAACATCCTGCTGATTGGCGAGCAGATACTGGTCGGCGCCTTGCTCGGCTTCGTGCTGCAACTGTTCTTTCACGCGTTCGTGGTGGCTGGTCAGATCATTTCCATGCAGATGGGCCTGGGCTTCGCGTCCATGGTCGATCCCACCAATGGCGTTTCGGTGCCGGTGCTCGGCCAGTTCTACCTGATGCTGGTGACCTTGCTGTTCCTGTCCATGAACGGCCACCTGGTGGTCTTCGAGATACTGGCCGAAAGCTTCGTCACCCTGCCGGTGGGCGGCGGATTGCTGACCAACCATCACTGGGAAGTCGCCGGCAAACTCGGCTGGGTCATGGGGGCGGGCCTGCTGTTGTCCTTGCCGGCGGTCACCGCGCTGCTGGTGGTGAACCTGGCCTTCGGCGTGATGACCCGCGCGGCACCGCAACTGAACATCTTCTCCATTGGTTTCCCCCTGACCCTGGCGCTGGGGCTGGTGATCGTCTGGATCGGCCTGGCCGACATCCTCACCCAGTACCAGGTCCTGGCCAGCGACGCCCTGCAACTCATGCGCGAGCTGGCGAGGGCGCGATGAACACGTCATCCCGGTTTTCGACGGTACATGAGCATGTTGAGGCCGTCCTCAGCGCAGCATTGGCAACGCAGGTAGTTTTCCATGGCGGAGAGTGAGAGCGGGGCGGACAAGAGCGAGGAACCCACAGGGAAACGGTTGCAGGAGGCCCGCGACAAGGGCCAGATCGCCCGCTCCCGTGAGCTCAATACCCTCGCTGTGACCCTGGCCGGGGCGGGTGGCCTGCTGGCCAGCGGCGGGGGGCTGGCAGACATGCTGATGAAGCTGATGCAGTCCAACTTCGACCTGCCGCGAGCGGTGCTGATGGATGAGCGCAGCATGGGTATCTGGTTGCTGATGTCCGGGAAGATGGCGCTGGATGCCTTGCTGCCGTTGTTGATCACCCTGCTTGTGGTGTCCATTGCCGGCCCTATTTCCCTCGGCGGTTGGCTGTTCTCCACCGAAGCCCTGATGCCCAAGTTCAGCCGGATGAATCCGCTGTCCGGGCTCAAGCGGATGTTCTCCCTGCACGCGCTGGCTGAGCTGCTCAAGGCGCTGGCCAAGTTCGTGCTGATCCTGCTGGTGGCGCTGGCCGTGCTCAGCTCAGACCGCGACGATCTCCTGGCTATCGCCCATGAACCCCTGGACATGGCCATCCTTCACAGCGTCCGGGTGGTGGGCTGGAGCGCGGTTTGGCTGGCCTGTGGCCTGATCCTGATCGCTGCCGTGGACGTGCCGTTCCAGCTCTGGGACAACAAGCAGAAGTTGATGATGACCAAGCAGGAGGTGCGCGACGAGTACAAGGACACCGAGGGCAAGCCTGAGGTCAAGTCGCGCATCCGTCGCCTGCAGCGGGAAATGGCTGAGCGCCGAATGATGGCTGCCGTGCCGCAGGCGGACGTGGTCATCACCAACCCGACCCATTTCGCCGTGGCCCTGAAGTACGACGCCGAAAAGGGTGGCGCGCCGGTGTTGCTGGCCAAGGGCAATGATTTCACTGCGTTGAAGATCCGCGAGATCGCCCAGGAGCGCCAGGTGATGGTGCTGGAGTCCCCGGCCCTGGCGCGGGCGGTCTACTACTCCACCGAGCTGGATCAGGAAATCCCCGCCGGCCTCTACCTGGCCGTGGCCCAGGTGCTGGCCTACGTCTATCAGCTCAAGCAGTTCCGCGCCGGCCGCGGCAAACGCCCGGCGCCACTGAACAACCTGCCGATTCCGCCGGATTTGCGGCGCGACGAGTAATCCTCGCGGAAGCAGCTCTGCCTTTCTGTGGGGGCGAATTCATTCGCGGAGCAGACCGCAGGTCTGCCCTGGGATCGAATGGGGTGGCTTGGCCACCCTTAGCGAATTCATCGGCTATGTCTGCATGACATGTTGTAGGCAGCTGCATTGCTCGTAGGGGCTGGCTTGCCAGCGAATGGCCCCGTTTCGCTGGCAAGCCAGCTCCTACAAGGCTCTTGGCCCGAGGGTAAGTCGCTCGCAACAGCTAACGCAGACATAGCGAATAAGTTCGCCCCCACAACCATCTCCCTGAGAAATCCTTTATCTGAATCAATCTCTTAACGAAGTTGGAAAGCTTCTTGCACAAGGGGGATCAGGACGCATCGACGCGTCAAAAGATTGGATGTGCGGAGCCAGGCTTCGCGAAAGGGGTAGGGGAGTACCAGTGGATCGTACGCAACTGATCGGCAATGTCCGCAACAACCTGGTGGGCATTGGACGTGGCAACCTCGGCGTGCCGCTGCTGGTCCTGGTGATGCTGGGCATGATGACCTTGCCGGTACCGCCGTTCCTGCTGGACGTCTTCTTCACCTTCAACATTGCCCTATCGATCGTGGTGCTGCTGGTCAGCGTCTACGCCTTGCGCCCACTCGATTTCGCCGTTTTCCCGACCATCCTGCTGGTCGCCACCCTGTTGCGTCTGGCGTTGAACGTCGCCTCCACCCGCGTGGTGCTGCTCCACGGCCAGGAGGGCCACGACGCCGCGGGCAAGGTTATCCAGGCCTTCGGCGATGTCGTGGTAGGCGGCAACTACGTGGTCGGTGCCGTGGTCTTCGCGATCCTGATGATCATCAACTTCGTAGTGGTCACCAAGGGTGCCGGGCGTATCTCCGAGGTGAGTGCGCGTTTCACCCTGGATGCCATGCCGGGCAAACAGATGGCGATCGACGCCGACCTCAACGCTGGCCTCATCGACCAGGCCGAAGCCAAGAAGCGCCGCTCCGAGGTTTCCCAGGAAGCCGATTTTTACGGCTCCATGGACGGTGCGAGCAAGTTCGTGCGCGGTGACGCCATCGCCGGCCTGCTGATTCTCTTCATCAACCTCATCGGCGGCATGGCCATCGGCATGCTGCAGCATGGCCTGAGCTTCAGCGACGCCGGGCGCATCTACTCGCTGCTGACCATCGGTGACGGCCTGGTGGCGCAGATTCCTTCGCTGCTGCTGTCCACTGCGGCGGCCATCATGGTGACCCGCGTGTCTTCCTCCGAGGACATGGGCCAGCAGGTCAATCGCCAGATGTTCGCCTCGCCCAAGGCGCTGGCGGTGTCCGCTGCGATCCTTATCGCCATGGGCCTGGTGCCCGGTATGCCCCATGTGTCCTTCATCGGCCTGGGTCTGGTTGCCGCTGGTGGCGCCTGGTTGATCTGGCAGAAGCAGAAGAAGGTCACGGAAGAAGCTGTCCAGGAAGAAAAGCGCCAGCAGGAACTGTTGCCCGCCCAGCGCGCGCAGGAAACCAAGGAACTGGGTTGGGACGACGTGATTCCGGTCGACCTGGTAGGCCTGGAAGTTGGCTATCGGCTGATTCCGTTGGTAGACCGTAACCAGGGTGGTCAGCTGCTGGCACGGATCAAGGGGGTTCGCAAGAAGCTGTCCCAGGAGATGGGCTTCCTGATGCCTTCGGTGCATATCCGCGACAACCTCGACCTGCTGCCCAATGCCTATCGCCTGACCCTGATGGGTGTCAGCGTGGCTGAGGCGGAGGTCTACCCGGACCGCGAGCTGGCGATCAACCCCGGCCAGGTGTTCGGCTCCCTCAACGGCGTTGCCGCCAAGGATCCGGCATTCGGGCTGGAAGCGGTGTGGATCGATGCCAGCCAGCGCGACCAGGCGCAATCGCTCGGCTATACGGTGGTCGATGCGAGCACCGTGGTCGCTACGCACCTGAACCAGGTGCTGCACAAGCACGCTCACGAGCTACTGGGTCATGAAGAAGTCCAGCAACTGATGCAGAACCTGGCCAAGAGTTCGCCGCGCCTCGCCGAAGAGTTGGTGCCGGGCATGATTTCGCTGTCGACCTTGTTGAAGGTGCTCCAGGCGCTGCTGCAGGAACAGGTGCCGGTACGCGACATCCGCACCATCGCCGAAGCCATCGCCAACGTGGCGCCCAAGAGTCAAGATCCCGCCGCTCTGGTGGCGGCGGTTCGTGTGTCGCTGGCCCGCGCAATCGTGCAAAGCATTGTGGGACTAGAGCCGGAGCTGCCTGTGATTACTCTGGAACCCAGGTTGGAACAGATATTGCTCAATAGTCTGCAGAAGGCCGGACAAGGTTCGGAAGATGGCGTTCTCCTCGAACCCGGAATGGCCGAGAAGCTGCAACGTTCCCTGGTGGAAGCGGCGCAGCGCCAGGAAATGCTCGGCAAGCAGGCGATCCTGCTGGTGGCCGGGCCGATCCGGGCGATGATGTCGCGCTTCGCAAGGCTCGCCGTGCCGACCATGCACGTACTGGCCTACCAGGAAATACCGGACAACAAGCAGGTCACCATAGTCGCGACTGTGGGGCAGAACTAACCGAGGTCAAAGACCATGCAGGTCAAACGCTTCTTCGCCGCCGATATGCGTCAAGCCATGAAGTTGGTGCGTGATGAACTGGGCGCGGATGCCGCCATCATCGGTAATCGTCGGGTTGCCGGCGGTGTCGAGCTGACCGCGGCGCTGGACTACCCGATGCCCGCTCCGGCCCCGAGCAAGCCCAACCCCGCGCTCGAGGCCGAGTTGCGCAAGACTCAGGCGCGCATCGCCGAGGCGCAGGCCGAACTGACCACCCGTGCCCAGGCTGACGCTGGCAAGGACCGTCAATTGTTCGCCGGCCAGCCCCTGACCGCCATCGAGTCGGAATTGCCGGAAGCCGCCCTGGCCGCAGCCATGAGCCGCCCACGTCCGGTGGCCCGCCCGGTGGAACCGGTCAGTGCGCCCAGATCCGCCGCTGTGGACCAGGCTGCCCTGGATGCCATGCGTTTCGAGTTGAGTGGCCTGCGTGAACTGATTGAAGTGCAACTGGGTTCCATCGCCTGGGGTCAGATGCAGAGCCGTCGTCCGCAACAGGCCAGCCTCTGGCGCCGCCTGCAGCGCATGGGGCTGCCGGCTGAACTGGCCCGCACCCTGCTGGACAAGGTGGCCAAGGTCAACGAGCCGCGTCAGGCCTGGCGCATGCTGCTGGCGCACCTGGCCCATGCCATTCGCACGCCGCAGATCGAACCGATGGAAGAGGGCGGTGTGATTGCGCTGGTCGGACCTGCCGGCATGGGCAAGACCACCACCCTGGCCAAGCTGGCCGCCCGCTACGTGCTCAAGTACGGCGCCCAGAGCGTCGCCCTGGTGAGCATGGACAGCTTCCGCATCGGCGCCCAGGAGCAGATCAAGACCCTTGGCCGCATCCTCAATGTGCCGGTGACCCTGGTCGACCCGGGGCAGTCTCTGACCCAGGCCCTGGCCCCTCTGGTCCGCAAGCGCGTGGTGCTGATCGATACCGCCGGTCTGCCGGGCAACGATCCGGCCCTGGCCATGCAGCTCGAAGCCCTGGCCAGCCGGGCGATAAACGCGAAGAATTACCTGGTGATGGCCGCCACGAGCCAGAGCCAGGTACTCAAGGCGGCCTATCACAGCTACAAACGTTGCGGCCTGGTCGGTTGCGTCATTACCAAGGCAGACGAAGCGGCCAGCCTGGGTGAGGTTCTGGGGCTGGCTATCGGCCAGCATCTCCCGGTAGCCTATCTGGCCGACGGCCCGCGAATTCCGGATGATCTGCAGGTTCCCCGCAGCCATCAACTGGTGAGCCGCGCGGTCAGCCTTCAGGCGCCTGAAGACCCGAGTGAAGAGGCAATGGCCGATCTGTTCGCCGGCCTCTACCAGAATCCGGCGCGTCGCGCCGGTTGAAGAATTGTGAACCGCCCCCCCTAGGGGCGGTGCTGGACCGCCAAATGGCCCCTAAGGCAAGGTATTTGAAATGGGTAGTATGCATCCCGTACAGGTGATCGCGGTGACCGGCGGCAAGGGCGGCGTCGGTAAGACCAACGTGTCGGTGAACCTTTCGCTGGCCCTGGCCGAGCTCGGCCGTCGCGTCATGTTGTTGGACGCCGACCTTGGCCTGGCCAATGTCGACGTCCTGCTCGGCCTCACCGCCAAGCGCACCCTGGCCGATGTGATCAATGGCGAATGTGACCTGCGCGACGTGCTGTTGCAAGGACCGGGGGGCATCCGCATCGTCCCGGCCGCCTCCGGCACCCAGAGCATGGTGCAGCTTTCGCCCATGCAGCACGCCGGCCTGATCCAGGCATTCAGCGATATCAGCGACAACCTCGACGTGCTGGTGATCGACACCGCCGCCGGCATCGGCGATTCGGTGGTCAGCTTCGTTCGCGCGGCCCAGGAGGTGATTGTGGTGGTCTGCGACGAGCCAACTTCCATCACCGATGCCTATGCGCTGATCAAGTTGCTCAACCGCGATTACGGCATGAGCCGCTTCCGCGTGCTGGCCAACATGGCCCACAGCCCGCAGGAAGGGCGCAACCTGTTCGCCAAGCTGACCAAGGTCACCGACCGTTTCCTCGACGTCGCGCTGCAGTATGTGGGCGCCGTTCCCTATGACGAGTCGGTGCGCAAGGCCGTACAGAAACAGCGTGCGGTCTATGAAGCCTTCCCGCGCTCGAAGTGCTCGCTGGCCTTCAAGGCCATCGCACAGAAAGTCGACAGCTGGCCGCTGCCGGCCAACCCGCGGGGCCACCTGGAGTTCTTCGTCGAGCGGCTGGTCAAACAGCCCTCCGCGGAAAGCCCCGTATGACACCCGCCACTGGACTGCGTATGTACGGCAAGGCTCAGGCAAGGGATTCGCAACATCAGCTGATCGAGCGCTATGCGCCCCTGGTCAAGCGAATCGCGTATCACTTGCTTGCGCGCCTGCCAGCCAGCGTGCAGGTCGAAGACCTGATGCAGTCCGGGATGATCGGCTTGCTCGAAGCCTCGAAGAAATACGACGGCAGCAAGGGCGCCAGTTTCGAGACCTACGCCGGCATCCGTATTCGCGGGGCCATGCTCGACGAGGTCCGCAAGGGCGACTGGGCACCGCGTTCGGTGCACCGCAATACCCGTATGGTGAGCGACGCAATCCGTACGATCGAAGCCAGAACAGGACGCGACGCTAAAGATCAGGAAGTTGCTGCCGAACTTGGATTGAGTCTCGAAGACTACTACGGCATCCTGAGCGACACCTTGGGCAGCCGCCTGTTCAGCTTCGACGACCTGTTGCAGGACGGCGAGCAGGGTGGTGTGCACGAGGACGCCGGTGTCACCCAATTCTCACCTTCCCATGATCTGGAAGAAGACCGCTTCCAGGCCGCGCTGGCGGATGCCATCGCGAACCTGCCGGAGCGTGAGCGCCTGGTGTTGGCGCTGTATTACGACGAAGAACTGAACTTGAAGGAAATCGGTGAAGTGCTGGGGGTCAGCGAATCGCGAGTCAGCCAGTTGCATAGCCAGTGCGCGGCACGCCTGCGCGCACGGCTCGGTGAATGGCGCGCGCGCTGAACGGCACACCACTGCCAGATTTGAACGGCGCACCCGGCAAGAGGGGCGTTTGAGACTGTACGGAGGTCGACTTGGACAAGAACATGAAAATCCTCATCGTTGACGATTTCTCGACGATGAGACGCATCATCAAGAACCTCTTGCGCGACTTGGGTTTCACCAATACCGCCGAAGCCGATGACGGCACCACGGCTCTGCCGATGCTGCACAGCGGCAACTTCGATTTCCTCGTGACCGACTGGAACATGCCCGGCATGACCGGCATCGACCTGCTGCGCGCGGTGCGTGCAGATGAGCGCCTGAAGCACCTGCCGGTCCTGATGGTGACCGCCGAGGCCAAGCGCGACCAGATCATCGAGGCGGCCCAGGCCGGGGTGAACGGCTATGTGGTCAAGCCTTTCACTGCCCAGGTCCTGAAAGAAAAAATCGAGAAGATCTTCGAGCGGGTAAACGGCTGATGTCAGCCGCGAGGGCACCATGGACCAGAACGAACACCTGCTGGGAGACTTCGAGTCGACCCTGAAAACCCGCGCGCGAGAATTGGTAGATAGCCTCGAGAAGGGCAATTTCACTGACGCCGTG
The DNA here is from genome assembly GCF_038440135.1 of Pseudomonas sp. OTU5201. Taxonomy (NCBI): domain Bacteria; kingdom Pseudomonadati; phylum Pseudomonadota; class Gammaproteobacteria; order Pseudomonadales; family Pseudomonadaceae; genus Pseudomonas; species Pseudomonas sp. OTU5201. The sequence goes on from NZ_JASATC010000004.1 coordinate 106,116, forward strand.
CAACTCATTCACGAACTCAATCAGGTCCGTGACCGCGGCCTTTACCAGGAAGTTGGCAAGCTGACGCGCGAACTGCACAACGCCATCGTCAACTTCCAGATCGACCCGCACCTGCCGCACTCCCAGGAAATGTCGCAGATCGCCGACGCGACCGACCGACTTTCCTATGTCGTGAAGATGACCGAGAAGGCCGCCAACCGCACCATGGATCTGGTGGAGGAAAGCGCGCCGCTGCTCAACGGCCTGAGCGATGAAGCCCAGCAACTGGGGGATGAGTGGGGGCGCTTCATGCGCCGGGAAATCGGCGCGGATGGTTTCCGTGAACTGGCTCGCCGTATCGAACAGTTCCTCGCCCGCAGCCAACGTGACACTGATGCGCTGTCCGGCAAGCTCAACGAAATCCTGCTCGCCCAGGATTACCAGGACCTCACGGGCCAGGTGATCAAGCGCGTGACCCAACTGGTAACCGAGGTGGAAAGCAACCTGGTCAAGCTGGTGCTGATGGCCAGCCAGGTGGATCGCTATGCCGGTATCGAGCACGACCACAACGCGCTGCGCGCCGAGCTGGAACAACAAAAAAGTCCTTCCAGGGGTGAAGGTCCGCAGATCCATGCCGATATACGTGAAGACGTGGTGTCCGGACAGGACGACGTAGACGATCTGCTGTCCAGCCTTGGCTTTTAAACCCTATGGAGCGCTCATATGAGCTTCGACGCCGATGAAGAAATCCTCCAGGACTTCCTGGTAGAGGCCGGCGAGATTCTGGAGCAATTGTCCGAGCAGCTGGTCGAGCTGGAAAGCCGCCCGGACGACATGGACCTGCTCAACGCGATTTTCCGTGGTTTCCATACCGTGAAGGGTGGTGCTGGCTTCCTCCAGCTCAATGCCCTGGTGGAGTGCTGCCACATCGCCGAGAACGTCTTCGACATCCTGCGCAAGGGTGAACGCCGCGTTGATGCCGAGCTGATGGACGTGGTGCTGCAGGCGCTGGACACGGTCAACGAAATGTTCACCGAGGTGCGCGAGCGCAGCGAACCGACGCCTGCCACTGCGGAGTTGCTGGCTGCACTGTCGCGCCTGGCCGAGCCGGCTGGCGCCGAGCCTGCGCCTGCTCCGGTGATCGAGGAGCCTGCTGCCGTCGAAGCGAACGCAGATATCACCGACAGCGAGTTCGAACAACTGCTGGACGCCCTGGGTGACAACGTGGGTGGCGTCGCCGAACCGGCCGCTGCTGCCGCTGATGAAATTACCGACGACGAATTCGAAGCGCTGCTCGACCAGTTGCATGGCAAGGGCAAGTTCGTTGCTGCCGTGGAGCCGGAAGCCGCCGTCTCCGCCCATGCCGCCAAGGCTGCGCCGGCTATGGCCGGCGCGGGTGACGAAATCTCCGACGATGAGTTCGAGGACCTGCTCGACCAACTGCACGGCAAGGGCAAATTCAACGGCGCCACGGACGTGGCCGCGAGTGCTCCGGTCGCGCCGGTCGCGCCTACTGCTTCGGCCGCAGCCGCGAACGGCGGCGAGAACATCACCGACGACGAGTTCGAAGCGCTGCTCGACCAGTTGCACGGCAAGGGCAAGTTCAACGGCGCCGCCGAAGACGCGGTCGTTGCGCCTGCCGCGAGCCACCCGGCTCCCGCTCCCGCACCGGTGCCCAAGCCTGTGGTCAAGGCCAAGGCGGAACCGGCGCCTGCGCCCGCACCTCGCCAACCGGCTGCGACTGCCGGCGGCAACGGCGCTGCCGGCCCGGCCGTGGCCAGCGAAGCGGAAACCACCGTACGGGTGGATACCGCGCGCCTGGACGAGATCATGAACATGGTCGGCGAGCTGGTGCTGGTGCGTAACCGCCTGGTGCGCCTGGGCGCCAACAGCGGTGACGAATCCATGGCGAAGGCCGTGTCCAACCTGGATGTGGTGACCGCCGACCTGCAGACCGCGGTGATGAAGACGCGGATGCAACCGATCAAGAAAGTATTCGGTCGCTTCCCGCGCCTGGTCCGCGACCTGGCGCGCAACCTGAAAAAGGAAATCAACCTCGAACTCGTGGGCGAGGAAACCGACCTGGACAAGAACCTGGTCGAAGCCCTGGCCGACCCGTTGGTGCACCTGGTGCGCAACGCCGTCGACCACGGCATCGAGTCTCCCGAGGAGCGTGAGGCCGCTGGCAAGTCGCGCACCGGCCGGGTGGTGCTCTCCGCCGAGCAGGAAGGTGACCACATACTCCTGATGATCACCGATGACGGCAAGGGAATGGATGCAGCTGTGCTGCGCGCCAAGGCGGTGGAGAAGGGGCTGCTGGACAAGGACGCCGCCGAGCGTCTGACCGAACTGGAGTGCTACAACCTGATCTTCGCCCCGGGCTTCTCGACCAAGACCGAGATTTCCGACGTGTCCGGCCGCGGTGTCGGCATGGACGTGGTGAAGACCAAGATCTCCCAGCTCAACGGCACGGTGAACGTGTTCTCGCAAAAGGGCCACGGCTCGAAGATCGTCATCAAGGTTCCGCTGACCCTGGCGATCATGCCGACTCTGATGGTGATGCTGGGCAATCAGGCCTTCGCTTTCCCGCTGGTGAACGTCAACGAGATCTTCCACCTCGACCTGTCGCGCACCAATGTGGTGGACGGCCAGGAAGTGGTGATCGTCCGCGACAAGGCATTGCCGCTGTTCTACCTCAAGCGCTGGCTGGTGCGTGACGCTGCGGTGGAAGAGCAGGGCGAGGGCCATGTGGTGATCCTCTCCGTGGGCACCCAGCGCATCGGTTTCGTGGTCGACCAGTTGGTGGGCCAGGAAGAGGTGGTGATCAAACCCCTGGGCAAGATGCTCCAGGGCACGCCAGGCATGTCCGGCGCCACCATTACCGGCGATGGCCGTATTGCACTGATCCTCGATGTGCCGAGCATGCTCAAGCATTACGCACGCCGCGGTTGATCTGGGGCGGCCAGGAATGGCCGCCTTCTAGGAGCTTTATTCTTATGGCAGTCAAGGTTCTGGTAGTGGATGACTCCGGGTTCTTCCGCCGCCGTGTCACGGAAATCCTTTCTTCCGACCCCAATATTCAGGTGGTCGGTACCGCCACGAATGGCCGTGAGGCCATCGACCAGGCGCAGGCACTCAAGCCCGACGTCATCACCATGGACTACGAGATGCCGATGATGGACGGCATCACCGCGGTGCGGCACATCATGCAGCGTTGCCCGACCCCGGTCCTGATGTTCTCCTCGCTGACCCACGAAGGCGCCCGCGTCACCCTCGACGCTCTGGACGCTGGTGCAGTGGACTTCCTGCCGAAGAACTTCGAGGACATCTCGCGCACGCCCGAGAAGGTCAAGCAGTTGCTCTGCGAGAAGGTCCACAGCATTGCTCGCAGCAACCGTCGCTACAGCAGCTTCAGTGCTTCGTCGCATTCGACTCCGACGGCGGTACCGAGCACCCCGGCGCGTCCGCTCCATGCGCCGGCGCAACCGAGCCACGCCGCCCCGGCAGCCCCGGCCAGTTCCGCTGCCCCAAAGCGTAAGGCCTACCGGCTGGTAGCCATCGGCACCTCCACCGGCGGGCCGGTTGCCCTGCAACGCGTGCTCACCCAGCTGCCGGCCAATTTCCCAGCACCCCTGGTGCTGATCCAGCACATGCCGGCGGCCTTCACCAAGGCTTTCGCCGAGCGTCTGGACAAGCTCTGCCGGATCTCCGTCAAGGAAGCCGAGGACGGCGACGTACTGCGTCCCGGCCTGGCCCTGCTGGCCCCCGGCGGCAAGCAAATGATGGTCGATGCACGTGGTGTGGTTCGTATCTTGCCCGGTGACGAGCGCCTGAACTACAAGCCTTCCGTAGACATCACCTTTGGCTCCGCGGCCAAGTCCTACAATGACAAAGTCCTGGCGGTGGTGCTGACCGGCATGGGCGCCGATGGCCGTGAAGGTGCGCGCCTGCTCAAGCAGGGCGGCAGCCAGGTTTGGGCCCAGGACGAAGCCAGTTGCGTGATCTACGGCATGCCCATGGCGGTGGTGAAGGCCAGCCTGGCCGACGCCGTCTATGGCCTGGACGACATCGGCCGCCACCTGGTCGAGGCGTGCATGTGATGGAGAAACCCAGGTAATGGATGTACTAAGCCTCATCGGGGTAATCCTGGCCTTCGTCGCCATCATCGGCGGCAATTACCTCGAAGGCGGCCACGCCGCGGCCCTGCTCAACGGACCGGCGGCGCTCATCGTTCTGGGTGGCACCCTGGGCGCAGCGTTCCTGCAGACGCCCATGAACATCTTCAAGCGCGCCCTGGTCATCATTCGCTGGATACTCTTCCCGCCCCAGGTCGACCTCGCCGGTGGCATCACCCGCGTAGTGAACTGGAGCATGACCGCGCGCAAGGAAGGCCTGCTGGGCCTGGAACCGGTCGCCGACACCGAACCCGATCCTTTCGCCCGCAAAGGCTTGCAGCTGTTGGTTGATGGTGCTGAGCCGGAATCCATCCGCAGCATCCTCGAAGTCGACCTTTTCACCCAGGAAGGCCGTGACCTGCAGGCCGCCAAGGTGTTCGAGAGCATGGGCGGTTACGCGCCCACCATCGGCATCATCGGTGCCGTCATGGGCCTTATCCATGTCATGGGTAATCTGGCCGATCCCAGTCAGTTGGGCGGTGGCATCGCCGTGGCCTTCGTCGCCACCATCTATGGCGTCGGCTTCGCCAACCTGTTGCTTCTGCCCATCGGCAACAAGCTGAAGTCCGTCGCGATGCGCCAGTCGCGTTACCGCGAAATGCTGCTGGAGGGCATTCTCTCCATCGCCGAGGGCGAGAACCCGCGCTCCATCGAACTCAAGCTTCAGGGCTTCATGGATTGAGGAGCGGGCCATGGCGCGCAGGCGGCATCAGGAAGAACACGAGAATCACGAACGCTGGCTGGTGTCCTACGCGGACTTCATCACGCTGTTGTTCGCCTTCTTCGTGGTGATGTACTCCATTTCGTCGATCAACGAAGGCAAGTACAAGATTCTCTCTGACAGCCTGGTGGGCGTGTTCAACCAGCCGGATCGTTCGATCAAGCCGATCCCGGTGGGAGAGGAAAAGCCCCGGACCACTGAGCCGGACCGGAGCATGATGGAGGAAAGCGAACGCAGTCAGACCTCCGTTGATGATCCGGGCGCCGACCCGCTGCAGGAAATTGCCCAGAGCGTGCGCGATGCCTTTGGCGACCTGATCAAGTCCGAGCAGTTGAACGTGCGCGGCAATGAGCTCTGGGTGGAGATCGAGATGAACTCCAGCCTGCTGTTCCCCAGCGGCGACGCCATTCCCAATGATGCGGCCTTCAACCTTATCGAGAGGGTCGCCAGGATTCTGGCACCCTACGACAACCCGGTTCATGTCGAAGGCTTTACCGATAACCTGCCCATCGCCACCTCGCAGTTCCCGTCCAACTGGGAGCTGTCTGCGGCGCGTGCCGCGAGCATCGTGCGCATGCTGGCGAAGGATGGTCTGGCAGCCAACCGCCTGGCTGCAGTGGGCTATGGTGAGTTCCAGCCGGTTGCCGACAACACCACCGCCGAAGGTCGGGCGCGCAATCGCCGAGTCGTGTTGGTGATTTCCCGCAATCTCGATGTGCGTCGCAGTGTGAGCGGCGTCGGCAGCGCCAATGCCAAACCGGATAGCGCCTTGCAGCGGGCTGGCACGCAACCTGCACCTGCAGCGCCAGCACAGGCCCCTGCAACGGGTGCCGTCAATTCCCCGTCACCGGCCCCGTAGGGCAGGTGCTGATTCTCGGCGCAGTAGCACAGCCGGGAGGATGATGAAGATGAGAGTCTGGGCAGTAGCCAACCAAAAAGGTGGAGTCGGCAAGACCACCACATCCATCGCCCTGGCGGGCCTGCTGGCGGATGCCGGCAAGCGAGTCGTGGTGGTGGACCTCGACCCGCACGGGTCGATGACCAGCTATTTCGGGCATGACCCGGATACCCTGGAACACAGCTGCTTCGACTTGTTCCTGCAACAAGGCACCGTACCCGATGGCCTGCCGCGTGGACTGTTGCTGCAGACCAGCCACGAACGTATTTCCCTGCTGCCGTCCAGCACAGCGCTGGCGACCCTGGAGCGTCAGTCGCCGGGGCAGAACGGCCTCGGGCTGGTGATCGCCAAGAGCCTGGCGCAGCTCTGGCAGCAGTTCGATCACGCCATCATCGACAGTCCGCCGCTGCTCGGCGTGCTCATGGTCAACGCCCTGGCCGCGAGCCAGCAACTGGTCATTCCGGTGCAGACCGAGTTCCTGGCGGTAAAGGGGCTGGAGCGCATGGTCAGTACCCTGGCGATGATCAACCGCTCGCGCAAGCAAGCGCTGCCGTACACCATCGTGCCGACTCTGTTCGACCGTCGGACCCAGGCGTCGCTCAATACCCTCAAGGTGCTGCGCAACAACTACCCGGAGAACCTCTGGCAGGCCTACATCCCGGTGGATACCCGCTTGCGGGATGCCAGCCGCGCCGGTGTCACGCCGTCCCAGTACGATGCCAACAGTCGTGGCGTGATCGCCTACCGAGCCTTGCTCAAGCACTTGCTCAGCCAACTGCCGGCTACCCAGGTGGCCTGAGATGAATCGCATCGTCGACCGCCGGAGCTCAAGTGAAGGGCGCCGCCTGCCGATAGGCTCTACAGATAAATTCCGTGGGTTCCCAACATGAGTCGTCCCCTCGCCACCGCCACCCGCCCGCAGCTGGCTCTGCAGTCCTACCTGGATGCGCTGTTGCATGAGGCGACGGTCGAGCTGGCTGAAAGCATCAGCCGGGAAGAGTTCGAAGCTGCGGTGCTGGAAGAGCAGGTACGTGACGCACGCCTGACTCACGCACTGGGGGCTCTGCCCGTGCTGGCGCCCGAGCCGCTGGTTGCCCCGGTTCTGGTCGCACCTGAGGCGGAGGTGGAGCCGCTGCTGGTCCTGGAAGCCGAAGCCCTCATGCCGACGGTGGTCGAAGCCGAGCCAGAACCCATGCACGCGCGTGTCGAGCCGCTGGTGGAGCTCAGTATGCCGGGGGCGCTCCAGTCCGATGTGCCGGCACTGGTCGCCGGTGGGCGCCCCGCGTGGGGCGAAGAGCCCTTCGAGTGCCTGTTGTTCGATGTCGCCGGCCTGACGCTGGCCGTTCCGCTGGTGTCCCTGGGCTCCATTTACCCGTTGGCCGGGCAGGAGCTGACGCCTTTGTTCGGGCAGCCGGACTGGTTCCTCGGCATACTGCCGTGCCAGGCAGGCAACCTGAAGGTGCTGGATACCGCGCGCTGGGTGATGCCTGAACGCTACCGCGAGGATTTCCGCGAAGGCCTGCAGTACGTGATTTCGGTGCAGGGCTACGAGTGGGGATTGGCGGTGCACCAGGTCAGCCGCTCCATCCGCCTGGACCCGAATGAAATCAAATGGCGCAGCCAGCGTAGCCAAAGGCCCTGGTTGGCCGGTACCGTGATCGAACATATGTGTGCGTTGCTGGACGTCTCGGCACTGGCCGAGCTGATCGCCAGCGGCGCAACCAAGCGCATGTCGCTGAATTGAGGGGGAGGCCCTGTGCCGTACGGGGCCCCATGAACACAACAGCGGGCATAACCCGCGACCGCCGCCCAGGGTGGCTCAAGAGAGGCTAGGGAACATGAAAAAATCGTCCGCTCAAGGTGCCGAAGATCCCATCCTGCAATGGGTGACTTTCCGCCTGGACAACGAAACCTACGGCATTAACGTGATGCAGGTGCAGGAAGTCCTGCGTTACACCGAGATCGCACCGGTGCCGGGGGCGCCGAGCTACGTGCTGGGTATCATCAACCTGCGCGGCAACGTGGTGACCGTGATCGACACCCGTCAACGCTTCGGTCTCGGCCCGGCGCCGGTGACCGACAATACCCGCATCGTCATCATCGAGGCTGACAAGCAGGTGGTCGGCATCCTGGTCGACAGCGTGGCCGAGGTGGTCTATCTGCGCCAGTCGGAGATCGAGACCGCGCCCAACGTCGGCAATGACGAATCCGCCAAGTTCATCCAGGGTGTCTGCAACAAGAACGGCGAGCTGCTGATCCTCGTCGAGCTGGACAAGATGATGAGCGAGGAAGAGTGGTCGGAGCTGGAGAGCATTTGAGTTGATCTGGATTGCACTGCTCGCGGTGGCCCTTGCGCTGGCCTGCATCGGCTTGGGCGTGACCTGCTACTGGCTGGCCAAGCGCCTGCGCCAGGAAGTGGAGGCTCAGGCCCAGCGCGATGCAGTGCGCGACCAGAAGTTCAAGGATCTGGGGCGTCGCCTCGACGCCTATCTGGAAGGCAGCGTGCGCATGGGCGAGGAACTCCACGAGCTACGCCGCCAGGTAGCGCCCTTGCCGGACAAGCTCAGTCGGATCGAACAGCGTGACCCCACCAGCCTTTCCTTCTCGCAAGCTGCGCGCTTGGTGGGACTTGGCGCCAGCGTCGACGACCTCACCCATTCCTGTGGCCTGACCAAGGCCGAAGCCGAGTTGGTAAGCAGGCTGCACCAGGCCCAGAAGGATCGCGACTGACCTTCGTCACCGAACTTCGAATTCTGCGCGCGTCTTAGTGCCCGCTGTTATTAACCCATTCCTGTTCCATTCCAATCGTTCCGAATCCTACCCATACGCCTGACCTAAGCTGAAATTCCGGGGCTTCTCTCCGGGGAGGTCCGGCGATGCGTCTACTTCCAATACTGCTCTTGTGCCTGGTGCCTTATCTGCACGCCCAGGAAGCCCCCATGGAAGTAGAGGGCGCTATGACGGTCAACGTGCTGCAGGCTCGCTACCTGTATGAGCGCGGGGCGATTTTTATCGATGTGCGACCTACCCGCGAATGGACCTGGGGTCATATCCACGGTGCCCTGCATCTCAACCTGCTCGACCGTTTCAGCGACCTGGCCCAGCCGCAATGGCCGCGCCAGATGCCCCTGGTGATCTATTGCGACAGTGAGGTCTGCCCTCACGGCGCGGAAGCCGTGAGGATGGCGGTGAGCTGGGGTTACCGACAGGTCTTCTATTTCCGCGAGGGTTACTTCGCCTGGCAACTGCAGGACTTCCCTCAGGGCAAGGGCCTGGAGAGTGAGCGCCTGGTGCTCAATCGGCCGGTCCGCTGAGCAGGGGGAAGGGCGGAGAGACGCCGTGCTCGGCGTCGGCGTCGAAGCCGGCCGGACACTTGCCCCTGAGGTACCAGGCGAAGGCGATGATCTCCGCGATGGTGCGGTAGAGCGCTTCGGGAATAGCGTCCCCCAGTTCCAGCCGCGCCAGCAGGCGCACCAGTTCGGCGTTCTCGTAGATGGGCACTTCGTACTCGCGGGCGATGGCGAGGATGGCCTCAGCCAGCTCGTCGTCGCCCTTGGCGGTCAGGTTGGGGGCGCTGACGCCGTCGTAGGAGAGGGCGATGGCCTGGCGCGGTTTCTTACTCATTCCGACTTCCTGGCAAATGTGAAGCCGACGAAGCTGAGCGCATTCATGGGCGTTGGAATCATGCGGTTTCGTCCACCCAGCGCTGTTCCAGGTTGGTTCTTTGTCCCCGGGGTGGTTTGCCCTGGGTGCAGGCCAGATGGCCGACGGTGAGGCCGGCGGCCTGCAGGCGCTCGCGAAGGTTCGGCAGTTCGCGGTCGATTAATCCGGCGGTGTCGGCGCGTTCCGCCCAGAGCTGGCTGGACAGACTGCCCTGCACCAGTTGGGCCTGGACCTGCAGCGGCCCGAGCGGTTCCAGGTCGAAGGCCAGTTCGATGCGCCAGAGGCTTTCCTTGCGTTCGTTCTTCTCCTGCCGGCCGTCTTGCTCCTGTTGCAGCTTGATCTGCAGCGGAACGATTTCCTGTTGATTGCGCATCGGCACTTCCAGTTGCCAGGTGGTCAGCAGGTTGCCTTCGGGGGTCAACTGAGTCTGGGCGAGACTGGAAAGCTGGTGAGTCTGAAGTCGGGACACGGCAGCCGCAGCCAGTTTGAGCAGGGTTTCCAGGTCCCCTTCTTCTTCGGCCGTCTGTGCCAGGCGCGAAGGCAGGGGAAAGCTCAGCGCCTGCTGGCGGGCGCTGGCCTGGCCGAGGGCGCCCAGGGCGCTACGAATGAAGGCCGGCAGGGCCTGGGCCATGGCGTTGCTGGTGCCGGTGGTCGGCAAGGCGCCGGGCGTTGGCAGGGCTGGCAGCAGCTGCGCGACCAGGCGCAGCAGGTTGGCCTTTAAGTCCTGCGGCAGGGCACCAGTCTGGCCGGCCAGCAGGCGTGATTCCAGTAAGGCGCCACTGTTCTCCAGGGCTGCGGCCAGGACCTTGGGGTCACCGAGCTGACGAATGTCGGGCAGGGCACCGAGCAATTTATCCATGGCGGCCCGCAGGTTTTCCGGCAGGTTCTCCCGGCCGGTGCTCTGCAAGGCCCCGATCAGCGCGTCGAACGAGCCCTGGCGGCTCTGCTGTCCGGCCAGTTGCTGGGTGAGTTCGAGCTGATCCAGCTGCGCCGCCAGGGGTAGAAACTGCAGCATCTGGCTGCCCTGGACCTGGGCGCTGAGCAGGCTGCCGACCGCCAATGGCCGTGGGCTCTCGATACTCAGCTGGTTTCCGGCCAGTGGGGTGTTGAGGACATTGACCAGCACCTTGTAGACCGCCGCCTGAGCCTTGCCTTGGGCAGTCAGTTCGCTGGACACCACCTTGCCCTGGACCAGGGTGCCCACGGGCAGCAGATCGAGGTCGAGACTGCCGAGGGCGCGTTCGCCTCCTTTCACAGCCATGGCCAGGCGGGTATCCGACAGGGCAGTGATGTTGAGGAGGCTTCCCTGTGCCAAAGGGCGCGTGCTGCTGGCTTCCAGGGTTGTCTGGGTGCCATTGGCCAGGGTCAGTTTGAGCAGCAACTGGAAGCTCTGCGCGGTTTCCTTCAGGGCGATGACTTCGGCGTCGGCGCTTTCGCCGGCGGCCAGCAGGCCGTCCAGGGGCTGAAGCAGTTTGAGCGCCATGTCCACCGCGTTCTGCACGGGGCGGGAGACGGGCTGGCTGGGGGGAAGAGGGCGCACGCCGCTGATTTCGGTCATGAAGGGGTTACAACCTGTCGAAAAAGCTCGCTTCGGGGGTGGGGTGTGGCATGTATAATGCCGCCCCGTCCGGGTCGGCCGCGAGCCTTGGAGTTCTCCATTATAGCGGCCGGCACCTCCCTGACTTGAATACACCCCGGGTATCCATGCCGTGACCAGTCCCTATCTCGAGACCGTGGCCCTCGCCTGCGAGCGGGACTGGCGTCTGCTGTTCGAGCGGCTGGATCTGCAACTGGTTCCGGGCGAGATGCTCCAGGTCAGTGGCCCTAACGGCAGTGGCAAGACCAGCCTGTTGCGCCTGCTCTGCGGCCTGATGCAGCCTACCGCCGGGGAAGTCCGACTGAACGGCAAGCCGCTGGCCCGCCAGCGCAGCGAATTGGCGCGAAACCTCCTGTGGATCGGTCATGCTGCCGGTATCAAGGGCCTTCTGACCCCCGAGGAAAACCTGCGCTGGCTCTGTGCCCTGCACCAGCCCGCTGGCCACGAGGCTATCTGGCAAGCGCTGGAAGCGGTGGGCTTGCGCGGTTTCGAAGACGTACCCTGCCATACCTTGTCTGCCGGCCAGCAGCGCCGCGTGGCCTTGGCACGCTTGTACCTGGATGCGCCGCCCCTGTGGATCCTCGACGAACCTTTCACCGCCCTCGACAAGCAGGGTGTCGCCCAGTTGGAGCTGCACCTGGCGCGGCATTGCGAGCAGGGCGGGCTGGTGGTGTTCACGACTCACCACAGCATGGGCCATGTGCCTTCCGGCTATCGCGAACTTGACCTGGGGCAGCGCCGCGCATGAGCAACGTCTTTACCTTGCTGGTTGCCCGGGAAGCCCGCCTGCTGGTACGCCGTCCGGCGGAATTGGCTAACCCTCTGGTGTTCTTCGCCATAGTGGTCGCATTGTTCCCCCTGGCCGTCGGTCCCGAGACCCAATTGTTGCAAAGCCTTTCCCCCGGCCTTGTCTGGGTAGCGGCCCTTTTGGCCGTGCTGCTCTCGCTGGACGGGCTTTTTCGCAGTGATTTCGAAGATGGCTCGCTGGAACAGTGGGTCGTTTCGCCGCACCCCCTGCCGCTTCTGGTGTTGGCCAAGGTGCTGGCACACTGGCTGTTTTCCGGATTGGCCCTGGTATTGCTGGCACCGTTGCTGGCGCTGATGCTCGGTCTGCCGGCACGCTGCCTGCCGGTGCTGCTGCTCTCGCTGCTGCTCGGTACGCCGGTGTTGAGCCTGCTGGGTGCCGTGGGCGCCGCGCTGACAGTAGGCCTCAAGCGTGGTGGCCTGCTGCTGGCATTGCTGATCCTGCCGCTGTACATCCCGGTGCTGATTCTTGGCAGCGGGGCGTTGCAGGCGGCCCTGCAAGGACTGCCGACAGTCGGCCACCTGTTGTGGCTGGCGAGTCTCACCGCCCTGGCGGTGACCCTGACACCCTTTGCCATTGCTGCCGGCCTGACCATCAGTGTCGGCGAATAAGAAATAGAGTTGCCCGAACCATGAGAAAGCTGTTGAAAAACGTAGCGAGCGCAGCCGAGACAAGGCGAAAGCAGGTGAGGGTGCGGAGTTTAGTCGCCCTAAATGAGCAGCCCGAGCCTGCTTTCAACGCAGTATCGGCAAGCGCAGTAGTTTTGAGGCAGCTTTCATGAACTGGACGTGGTTCCACAAGCTTGGCTCGCCCAAATGGTTCTACGAGATCAGCGGTCGCTGGTTGCCCTGGTTCGCCTGGGGCGCGGTGATCCTGATCACCCTTGGTCTGGTCTGGGGCCTGGCCTTCGCACCGCCTGACTACCAGCAGGGCAACAGCTTCCGCATCATCTACATCCACGTGCCGGCAGCCTTCCTCGCCCAGTCCTGCTACATCATGCTCGCCGTGTGCGGGGTGGTTGGCCTGGTCTGGAAGATGAAACTGGCCGACGTCGCCCTGCAGGCCGCCGCGCCCATCGGCGCCTGGATGACCTTCGTTGCGCTGGTCACCGGTGCCATCTGGGGCAAGCCTACCTGGGGCGCCTGGTGGGTCTGGGATGCCCGCCTTACGTCGATGCTCATCCTTCTTTTCCTGTACTTCGGTGTCATTGCCCTCGGCCAGGCGATCAGCAATCGTGACAGCGCCGCCAAGGCCTGCGCAGTGCTGGCTATCGTCGGCGTCATCAACATCCCGATCATCAAGTACTCGGTGGAGTGGTGGAACACCCTGCACCAGCCGGCCACCTTCAAGATCACCGAGAAGCCGGCCATGCCGCCGGAAATGTGGTTGCCGCTGCTGATCATGGTGCTCGGCTTCTATTGCTTCTTCGGTGCCGTGATGCTGATGCGCATGCGCCTGGAAGTGCTCAAGCGCGAGTCCCGCGCCAGTTGGGCCAAGGCCGAGATTCAGGCACAAGTAGGTAAGGTCTGATGAGTTTTTCTTCCTTCACCGAGTTTCTCGCCATGGGTAACCATGGCCTGTATGTCTGGACCGCCTATGGCATCAGCCTCGCGGTACTGGCCATCAACGTCGCCATGCCATTGATCGCGCGGCGCCGTTACCTGCAAGACGAGGCGCGTCGTTTGCGCCGGGAGGAGTCGAAGTGAATCCGGTACGCAAGAAGCGCCTGTTCATCATCCTGGCCATCGTGGCGGGTGTGGGCGTCGCCGTGGCGCTGGCGCTGTCCGCGCTGCAACAGAACATCAATCTGTTTTACACCCCGACCCAGATCGCCAGCGGCGAGGCCCCGCAGGACACCCGTATTCGTGCTGGCGGAATGGTCGAGAAGGGCTCTGTGCAACGCACCGGCGACTCTCTGGACGTGCAGTTCGTGGTCACCGACTTCGCCAAGAGCGTGACCATCCGCTACCACGGCATCCTTCCCGACCTGTTCCGCGAAGGGCAGGGCATCGTTGCCCTCGGTAAGCTCAACGCCGACGGCGTGCTGGTGGCTGACGAAGTACTGGCCAAACACGACGAGAACTACATGCCGCCGGAAGTGACCAAAGCCCTCAAGGAAAGTGGCCAACTCCCGAAGAAGGAGGGGTGACCTGATGATTCCCGAACTTGGCCATTTGGCCATGATCCTTGCCCTGTGCATGGCCGTCGTGCAGGCGACCCTGCCACTGATCGGCGCCTGGCGCGGCGACCGCCAGTGGATGAGCCTGGCCCAGCCAGCCGCCTGGGGGCAGTTCGCCTTCCTGGCCTTTGCCTTCGGTTGCCTGACCTACGCCTTCATGGTGGATGATTTCTCGGTGGCTTATGTCGCCAGCAACTCCAATAGCGCGCTGCCCTGGTACTTCAAGTTCAGCGCCGTCTGGGGGGCTCATGAAGGCTCGTTGCTGCTCTGGGCAATGATCCTCGGCGGCTGGACCTTCGCCGTGTCGATTTTCTCCCGGCAGTTGCCGGAAGTGATGCTGGCTCGCGTGCTGGCCGTGATGGGCATGATCAGCATCGGTTTCCTGCTGTTCCTGATTGTCACCTCCAACCCCTTCAATCGTCTGCTGCCGAACATGCCGGCCGACGGTAACGACCTGAACCCGCTGCTGCAGGACTTCGGCCTGATCGTCCATCCGCCGATGCTCTACATGGGCTACGTCGGCTTCTCCGTGGCCTTCGCCTTCGCCATCGCCGCGCTGCTCGGCGGCCGCCTCGATGCCGCTTGGGCGCGCTGGTCGCGGCCGTGGACCATCATCGCCTGGGCTTTCCTCAGCGTCGGTATCGTGCTCGGCTCCTGGTGGGCCTACTACGAGCTCGGCTGGGGCGGCTGGTGGTTCTGGGACCCGGTGGAAAACGCCTCCTTCATGCCCTGGCTGGTCGGCACGGCACTGATCCACTCCCTGGCTGTGACCGAGAAGCGCGGCGTGTTCAAGAGCTGGACCGTGTTGCTGGCCATCGCGGCTTTCTCTCTTAGCCTGCTGGGCACCTTCCTGGTTCGTTCCGGTGTGCTGACTTCGGTCCACGCCTTCGCTTCCGATCCGGAGCGCGGGGTGTTCATCCTCGCCTTCCTGCTGCTGGTGGTAGGCGGTTCCCTGGCGCTGTTCGCCGTTCGCGCGCCAGTCGTCAAGAGCCAGGTGGGCTTTGCCCTCTGGTCCCGCGAGACCCTGCTGTTGGTGAACAATCTGGTGCTGGTGGTCGTGGCCTCGATGATCCTGCTCGGCACCCTCTACCCACTGGTACTGGACGCCCTGACCGGCGCCAAGCTGTCGGTCGGCCCGCCGTACTTCAATGCCTTGTTCGTGCCGTTGATGGGGATCCTCATGCTGGCCCTGGCCGCAGGCGTCCTCGTGCGCTGGAAAGACACACCGGTCAAATGGCTGCTCGGCATGCTCGGCCCAGTACTGATCGGCAGCCTGGTGCTCGGCGTGCTGGCGGCGTTCCTCTATGGCGACTTCCACTGGGCCGTGCTGGCCGTTGGCTTCCTGGCCGCCTGGGTGGTTCTGGCCGGCGTTCGCGATCTGGTGGATAAAACGCGTCACAAAGGCCTGCTCAAAGGCGCCAGTGGCCTGACGCGCAGCTACTGGGGCATGCAATTGGCCCACGCAGGTATCGCCGTTTGCGCACTGGGCGTCGTGCTCTCCAGCCAGTACAGTGCGGAACGCGATCTGCGCCTGGCACCGGGCGAGTCCGTGGAGCTCGGCGGTTACCGCTTCCTGTTCGAGGGTGCGGTACACCATGAAGGGCCGAACTTCACCTCCGATAAAGGCACCGTCATCGTCTTCGACGGCGACAAGAAGATTTCCGTGCTGCATCCGGAGAAACGCCTCTACACCGTGCAACAGTCCGTGATGACCGAGGCCGGCATCGATGCCGGCTTCACCCGCGACCTTTACGTCGCGCTTGGCGAGCCCCTGGAGAACGGCGCCTGGGCAGTGCGTGTGCACGTGAAGCCCTTTGTCCGCTGGATCTGGCTGGGCGGCTTGCTGATGGGCCTTGGTGGCGTGCTGGCAGCGACGGACCGACGCTATCGGGTGAAAGTGAAGACCCGCGTCCGCGAGGCGCTGGGCATGGCTGGAGCTCAAGCATGAAGCGTCTGATCCTGATCCTGCCGCTGCTGGCTTTCCTCGGCATCGCACTGTTCCTCTACCGTGGCCTGTTCCTCGATCCTGCCGAGCTGCCTTCGGCCTTGATAGGCAAGCCGTTCCCGGCCTTCTCCCTGCCCAACGTCACTGGCGAGCGTACGCTCACCGAGGCCGACCTCAAGGGCAAGCCGGCGCTGGTCAACGTCTGGGGCACCTGGTGCGTGTCCTGCCGCGTTGAACACCCGGTCCTGAACAAGCTGGCGCAGATGGGCGTAACCATCTACGGCGTCAACTACAAGGACGACAATGCTGCCGCGTTGAAATGGCTGAAGGAGTTCCACAACCCCTACCAGTTGGACATTCGCGACGAGCAGGGCAGCCTCGGCCTTGACCTGGGTGTCTACGGTGCACCGGAAACCTTCCTGATCGACAAGGACGGCATCATTCGCCACAAATTCGTCGGCGTGATCGATGAAGTCGTCTGGCGTGAACAACTGGCGCCGCTTTATCAGGCCCTGGTGGACGAGGAGGGCAAATGAAACGCCTGATCGCCGCAGCCCTGTTGGGCCTGGCCCTGACTGGCCTGGCCCTTGCCGCTATCGACACCTACGAGTTCAAGGATGAGGCCGAGCGCGAGCGCTTCCGCACCCTCACCGAAGAGCTGCGTTGCCCCAAGTGCCAGAACCAGAACATCGCTGACTCGAACGCTCCCATTGCGACCGACCTGCGCCGCGAGATCTTCCGCATGCTGGAAGAGGGCAAGAGCAACGACGAGATCGTCGACTACCTCGTCGCCCGCTATGGCGACTTCGTGCGCTACAAACCACCGGTCAACGCCCGCACCCTGCTGCTCTGGTACGGCCCTGCTGGCCTGCTGGTGGGTGGCTTGGTCGTGCTGGGCATCATCGTCGTGCGCCGTCGTCGGGTCGAGAGCACCCCTGCCAAGGTCATGCTTTCCGCCGATGAGCAGGTTCGCCTCGACGCCTTGCTGAACTCCGAGAACCAGGACAAGAAAGACCCATGATCGATTTCTGGCTCGCCGCCGGCCTGCTCCTGCTGGTCGCCCTGGCTTTCCTGCTGATTCCCGTGCTGCGCGGCCGCAAGGCCCAGACCGAGGAAGACCGTACTTCCCTGAACGTTGCCCTCTACCAGGAACGCCTGGATGAAATGGACGCCCAGCGCGCCGCCGGCACGCTGACCGCCGAGCAGTTCGAGGCCGGACGCGCCGAGGCCGCCCGCGAGCTGCTGGCCGATACCGAAGGGGCAGACAACGGCCGTTCCTCTCGTTTGGGCAAGGCCCTGCCGCTGCTGTTTGCCGTGCTGGTGCCAGTGCTGGGTTTTGGCCTCTACCTGCACTGGGGCGCCAGCGACAAAGTGGAGTTGACCCGCGAGCTGCGTGAGCAGCCCCGCAGCATTGAAGAAATGACTTCGCGTCTGGAGCGTGTGGTCGAGGCACAGCCGGAGTCCGCCGAAGGCTGGTACTTCCTCGGCCGCACCTACATGGCCCAGGATCGTGCTGCCGACGCCGCGCGCGCCTATGAACAGGCGGTCAAACGGGGTGGCCGTGAACCCGAACTGCTTGGCCAATGGGCCCAGGCGCTGTACTTCGCCAGCCAGAAGAAGTTGACCCCCGAGGTCAAGGCCCTGACTGAAGAGGCGCTGAAGGCTGATCCCAAGGAAATCACCAGCCTTGGTCTGCTGGGCATTGCTGGTTTCGAGGAGGGTCGGTACCAGGAGGCAATCACCTATTGGGAGCGTCTGATCACCCAGCTGCCGGCCGACGACCCCTCCCGCGGCGCTCTGCAGGGCGGCATCGACAAGGCCCGCGAGAAGCTCAAGGAGAGCGGCGTGGCCGTCGAGGAGCCCGCTGTTGCTTCGGCACCGGCCGGTGCCGAGTTGAAGGTGCGCGTCGACCTGGCAGCGTCGCTGAAAGACAAAGTGCAGCCCGGCGACAGCGTGTTCATCTTCGCCCGCGCCACCTCCGGTCCGCCCATGCCGCTGGCGGTCAAGCGCATGACCGTGGCCGATCTGCCAGCGGAAGTCAGCCTGAGCGACGCGGACGCCATGATGCCGCAGCTCAAGCTCTCCAACTTCCCGCAGGTGCAGTTGGTCGCCCGGATCTCCCGTAGTGGCAATGCGACCGCCGGGGAATGGATAGGAAGCAGTTCGCCGCTGTCTACTGGTTCGTCGGATACCCAACGACTGACCATCGACAGCCCGGACAAGAAATGACCACCCATACCGCGCTTCCGGCAGTACCGAACCCCCGCTTCGGTCTGCCCCTGATCTGCCTCCTCCTGACCCTGGCTGGCTGTGCTGGCCAGGGTCCGTACCTCGAACCCGACGAGCCTGAGTGGGAACCTTCCCGTAAACCACCGGCGGTTCAATCCCCTCCCCAGAGCCGCCCCTTGCCGCCGCCGCAGTCGCCGCAGTCGCAGCCGCCCAAGCAGGCGCCGCGACTGAAGGCGCACCCACGCTTCGCTCCGCCTCCGGGTGGCAATTGCTATTGGGACACCGGACTGGGCGTCTATGTGCTCGAAGGCCAGCGCAACGTGTTCTACCGCGAGCGGGTCTACTACCGCTGGGATAACGGCTGGAGCTACTCCAACGGCCCGCAAGGTCCATGGCAGCCCACTGACGCCAGCGGCGTGCCGGCCGGCTTGGGGCGAACGTTTCGTTGAATCCTTCAGGGACTCCCGGACCTGGTGGCGGTTGAGCCAAGCGAAGCCCAAGCATTCCGGCTTTCTGCCGTTCAACCACCACGGACCTTCCGCGGCCCCCACCACATCCCTGAATCGCTTCTGTTGCTCCTGTTAATCAGCTTCTGTAGTGTGCTGGCATTCCGCTATCTAGGAGGTCGTGGATGCTGCCTCGTTTTGTGTTTGCCGCCCTTGCCCTGTTATTGGTCCAGCCACTCGCCGCCCAGGTCTATCAGTGGCGCGATGCCGATGGGAAAGTGCATTTCACCGACACGCCGCCGCCCCAGAGCCGCGCGGTGGAGAGCGATCATTTGCAGGTCAACAGCATGGATGCCGTGCCGGCCGCGCAACCAGAACCCGTCGCCGAGGCTGAGCCACAAGGGCGCTCGCTGAGCCCGGGCCAGCTCCATCAGAAGGGTATGCAGCAGTGCTCCACGGCAATCGCGCGCATGCCCTCGCTGATCAACGAGACCCAGAAGCTCGGCCGCGATGCGGTGCGCAAGCAGAAGATCACGCAGAACCAGTTGGACAAGGCCATGTTCAAGATGGACGACTTCTACAAGGGGCTGAAGCGCAACGAGCGGGAATGCGTGAGCGAGTACGTCGCCAGCGAAAAGACCCGCAACTCGGTGGACTGCCTGGCCGATACGCCCGACGTGCTGACATTCGGCCAATGCATGCAGTTCGCAGAGTGGTCTGAAACCTTCAAATAGCCCTCAGGATTTCTCCGGGACACGCGCCGGTGGCTAGATGACCAGCCGGAATCGCTACGTCTTCGAAGCAATGTCCGGCGTGGTGTCGATCCGGCGACAGTGAAATGGCCAGGGGCCGCACCAGGCCAGTTACTGCGCGGTGTAGACCTGGTCGAAGATGCCGCCGTCGTTGAAGTGGGTTTTCTGCACTTCACGCCAGTCACCGAAGGTCTTTTCCACCGAGAGGAATTCCACTTTCGGGAAGCGGTCGGCGAACTGGGCGAGGATTTCAGGATTGCGCGGACGCAGGTAGTTGTTGGCGGCTATGGTCTGGCCCTCGTCGCTCCACAGGTACTTGAGGTAGGCCTCGGCGGCGGCACGGGTGCCCTTCTTGTCCACCACCTTGTCGACCACGGCTACCGGCGGCTCGGCTTCGGCGGAAACGCTGGGGTAGACTACCTCGAAACCGCCACGGCCGAATTCGCGGGCGATCATCTCGGCTTCGTTCTCGAAGGTCACCAGTACGTCGCCGATCTGGTTCTGGATGAAGGTAGTGGTGGCTGCGCGGCCACCGGTATCGAGCACCGGAGCCTGCTTGAACAGTTTGCCGACGAACGCCTTGGCTTTGTTCTCGTCACCACCGTTCTTCAGTACGTAACCCCAGGCGGAGAGGTAGGTGTAGCGACCGTTACCGGAGGTCTTGGGGTTCGGTACCACGACCTGCACGCCATCCTTGAGCAAGTCCGGCCAGTCCTTCAGGCCCTTGGGGTTGCCCTTGCGCACGATGAACACCGTGGCGGAAGTGAAAGGTGCGCTGTGGTTCGGCAGGCGGGTTGCCCAGTCCTGCGGTACCAGGCCGCCGTTGTCGGCCAGCGCGTTGATGTCGGTCGCCTGGTTCATGGTGATGACGTCGGCGGGCAGTCCGTCGATTACGGCACGGGCCTGCTTGCTGGAACCGCCATGGGACATCTGCAGGGTGATGTTCTCGCCGTTCTCCGCTTTCCAGTGCTTCTGGAAAGCAGCGTTGTAGTCCTTGTAGAAGTCGCGCATCACGTCGTAGGAGACGTTGAGCAGAGTGGGCGCAGCCTGGGCGGCGCATGCCAGGGCGAGGCCGGCGGCAAGGAGAGAAGCGGAGAACAGTCGTTTCACAGGGCGTTCCTTCTGGGCAGTGGAAGTTACCGACTATAGTGGACTGTCATATATTCGTTTAATACTAAAAACTAATTTAGTTATGCATGTTTGTGCGGTCTGTTCGTTGTTGGCTGCGGTGGGCGCCAACCTACGGCTAACCACAGCGGGACGATCAGAAGATCCGGCCAAGGTTCAGGTAGAGCGCGCGCTCGGCTTCGTCGTTCAGACCGTAGCTGAAGTCCAACGGCCCCAGCGGCGTATCGAAGCTGATGAAGACGCTGCCGGCGTTTATGTAGCCGCTGTCGAAGCTGTCGTCGTTGTTCCAGGCGCGGCCCCGTTCAAGGCTGGCGCCGAGGTAGACAGGAAAGTCCAGGGGCACGAAGGCGCGAGGGGTCACCCGGCGGTAGTAGACCAGCCGCGCCAGGCTGATGTTCTGGCCGGCAACGGAGTCCTGGCGGAAGCCCGAAAGCTGGCGTGCACCGCCGATCACGAAGGCCGAGGTCACCGCATCGGCGGCGTCCAGGGTACGACCGTAGCGGCCGCCGAGGACAAAGGTATCCGGTCCTGAACTCAGCGCCTTGTCCAGGCCGAACTGCCACTGTCGGTAGCGATCATCGGAAGCGAGGCTCGGATCGTACTGGCGCAGGCTCAGGCCGATGTCCTCGCCTTTGTGGGGGTAGTCTACGTTGTCCAGGGTGTCGAATGAGTACTTCACCTCGTAGTAACCCTCGTTGAAGCTGAAGCTCGGTAAGGCGGGATCGCCGATTCTCACATCCGCCTCGCCCCACGCCTGGCCAATGCCGAAGCGAATTTCGCCGTTGTTGGCGATCTGCCGTCCCAGGTTGAGACCGAATCCGAATCGCTCTACGCGGTATTCGGCCACCGGGTCGTCGTCGATGGTGGCTTCGATGTTCTGCGCCTCGCCGAACACGTAGGGGGCGATGAAGTAACGTGAGCCGGCATCCAGCGGCTGGTAGAACTCGCTGTAGAGTTCCTGGTGGTCACCTAGTTGCAGGCGGGTCAGCCATTCGGCGCCCAACTCATTGATGCCGTTCTTGCGGTAGCTCGCGCCCAGGTTGAAGGCGCTGTCGCCGCGCAGGTCGTCCGACAGATTCAGGCCCAGGCGCAGGTAGTCGGTGCCGGCGCGCTTGCCGCGCGAGTTGATTACCAGGGCGTTGCCGTCCTTGCGCTTGACCACCCGGTATTGCACCTGTTCAAAGTAATCCAGCCCGTAGAGGGTGCTCATGTCGCTCTGCAGGCGATCCAGGTCCAGCGGCTGGCCCAGGGGCTGGCGGATGTAGTGGCGGATTACCGCATCGCTGATCTTCGAATCGTTCTCGATGAGGATGCTGCGGATCACCGGCGTGCGTTCGCTGGGCAGTCGCGCGCTATCCAGGGCTAGGTCGCGGCTACTGGCCAGCGGGCGCAGCTCAGCCAGGCGGCTGGCGAGGATCTGGGTGGCGCGGTAGCCGGCATCGATCATGTCGCGGGCGCGGCCGAAGTCAGTGGCGCCGTAACCGGCCAGGGACGGCTGGACCAGCACGTCGTTGGGCTTGAGTGTGGCCAGTTGGGCTTCGGAGTTGGTTCGCGTCATCAGGGTGACGGATTGGTTCAGCACGTCCACCACTGTGGCCAGTTCCTTGCGAGAGCGCAGTGGCGTGCCGATGTCGACCACTATCACCCGGTCGACGCCCATCTCGCGTGCGACGTCGACGGGGATGTTGTCCACCATGCCACCGTCCACCAGCAACCGGCCGTTCACTTCCACCGGGGCGAACACGGCGGGTATCGACATGCTGGCGCGGATCGCCTGGGGCAGGTGGCCGCGGCGGAACACCACCTTCTCGCCGGTGGCGATATCGGTGGCCACGGCGCGGAAGGGGATGGCCAACTGGTCGAAATCACGGGTATCGCTGGTATGCACCAGCAGGCTTTCCAGCAGCAGGGCGAGGTTCTGGCCCTGGATCACGCCGAGCGGCAGGCCCAGGCTGCCGTCGTCGCGGAAGCTCAGGCGTTGCTTGACCAGGAAGTCGCGGTCGTCCTGCTTGCGGCGGAAGGGCACGTCCGTCCGTGGCGGGTTGTCGGACAGGGCCTGTTGCCAGTCCAGGTGGAGGGCGATCTGTTCCAGCTCGTCCACCGGGTAACCCGCAGCATAGAGTCCGCCGATCACCGCCCCCATGCTGGTGCCGGCGATGGCATCGACCTTGATGCCCTGCTCCTCCAGTGCCTTGAGCACGCCGATATGGGCCAGCCCGCGGGCGGCGCCGCCGGACAGGACCAGGCCGATGCGCGTTTCGGGCTGGGCGAAGCCAAGGAGGGGAAGAAACAACAGGCAAAGCAGAAGGCGGCGCATAACGCATCCCTGGTCAGGCGGAGAGCTGAAGCCGGCTATTATAGGGCGCCCAGATCATTCACCGAGCTGACCATGCCATCGACCAAGCCAGAAATCGTCATTACCTATTGCACGCAGTGCCAGTGGCTGCTGCGTGCCGCCTGGCTTGCCCAAGAACTGCTCAGTACCTTCAGCGACGATCTCGGCAAGGTGAGCCTGGAGCCGGGTACCGGAGGGGTATTCCGCATTACCTGCAATGATGTGGAGATCTGGGAGCGCAAGGCCGATGGAGGTTTTCCCGAGGCCAAGGTGCTCAAGCAGCGGGTACGCGACCAGATCGACCCGGCGCGGGACCTGGGACACAACGACCGTTCCTGATCCAGCCCCGTTTGCTTCAGATCCGAGGGGTGGTGTCTATCGAGGCATAGCCTGACGGCATTTCCAATTTTCTGGAGGAAGTCCGTCATGAGCATCATCGTCACCGATGCTGCCGGCTTCATCGGCAGCAACCTGGTCCCGGCCCTCAACGGTCGGGGCGAGCACGACATCATCGCCGCCGCTGAGCTTCCCGGCCATACGTGAGCAGGGCCTGCTGGCATACAGCGAATTCCCCGACCCCTGCGCGGCCAGTACCAGTGCTTTACCCGGGCCGATATCAGTCGCCTGCGCCAGACCGGCTACCGCCAACCTATGCTGGATGTGGAGCAGGGGGTGAAGAGGGATTGCGGCTGGCTACTGGAGCAGGAGGCGGGCGGCTGGTTGCCGGAAGTGTGGGCCAAGCCGCCTGAGCGTGCGGAGTAGGACGGGTTGAGCTTGCGATTCCCCTCCGCTTTCTGGGCCCTTGGCGAATGAATTGGCCCCACAAGGGTTCTGCTACGAGGTGACGGGCGTTGGCTTGGCCTCAACCGTTGCGCCTTTGCGTGCGGACAAGGCGATAGCGAAGATGATCAGCGCGCCGCCCGCCAGCATGCGCAGGCCGGGTTGTTCGTCGAACAGCCACCAGGCGAAGGCGATGCCGTAGACCGGCTCTAGGGCGAAGATCACTGCCGTGGTCCGAGCCTTCAGCACCTTCAGGCTGGCGACGAACAGGCTGTGGGCAAGGCCTGTGCAGAACACCCCGAGCAGGGCTATCCAGAACCAGTCCATGGGCTTGACCTCATGCAGCAGCGGCCAACTGAAGGGCGCCAGGCAGAGCACGATAGTCAGGTTCTGGCAGAGCGCGGCCTTGACCGGGTCCAGCCCCTTGACGCTGACACGGTTGAGCAGCGACAGCAGGGAAAACAGTAGGCCCGAGAGAATGGCCGAGAGCAGGCCCTGGGTGGCCGCGCTGCCCCAGTCGAAGCTGGGTGTCACCAGCACCAGACCGAAGCTCACCAGGCCGACGATGAGTATTTCCTGGGCGCGGATGCGCTCGCGAAACAGCAAGCCTTCCAGCAACAGGGTGAAGGCCGGGAAGCTGGCGAAACCCAGTGTTGCGATGGCGACGCCCGCCACCTGAACCGCATGGAAGAAGGTGATCCAGTGGGCGCCCAGCAGTATTCCGCCCAGTGCCAGCATGCTCAATTGGCGCACGCTCGGACTGGCGCTACGGCTGCGGGTAATGAGCTGAGCGAAGAGCGCAAGGGCGATGACTGCGAACAACCCGCGACCGAAGGTGATGAGCATCGGTTCGGTATTGGCGAGCTTGCCGAAAATGCCCGAAAGCCCGAACAACAGGGCCCCCAGGTGGATGGCGAGCAGCGCATTGCGTTCCTTCATGCCAGGCGTGCCCCATTGGGCAGGGGCTTGTCGAAGCCGGCCAGCACCACCTTGTTCTCGTCGTCATGGACGCCAGTGACGAGGATTTCCGAACGGATTCCCGCGATGCGTTTGGGCGCGAAGTTGCAGACGCAGAGCACTTGGCGGCCGACCAACTCCTGGGCCTGATAGTGGGCGGTGATCTGGGCACTGGAGGTCTTCACCCCGAGTTCGCCCAGGTCCACTTCCAGTACGTAGGCGGGTTTGATCGCCTGGGTATTGGGGGCGGCGGACAGGATGGTGCCGACGCGCAGTTCGACGCGCTCGAAGTCGTTCCATTCGATGGTGGACATGAGTTTCTCCCTGATAACGGTCGTACATAGCCTACTGACGACGATCGGCCTTGTCTGTCGTCAGGCTCGCGGCCTTTGTCGCGTTACTCGCGGTTTCTGCGCAGGACGCGCGGGGTGACGCCGAACTCGCGGGAGAGGGCGGCGGTGAAGGCGCTCTGGGAGCTGTAGCCGACCCGTGTGGCGACCTCACCCACGGCCAATCGGCTTTCCAGCAGCAGCTGGCGCCCGAGGTGCAGACGCCGGGTGCGCACGTAGTCCATGGGCGTCTGCCCGGTTTCGACGAGGAAGCGCGCATGGAAGCGCGCCACCGAAAGGCCGCACAGGCGCGCCAGGTCGGCCACTTGCAAGGGGCGGGCGGCGAATTGGTCGATGTGGGCGTCCACTGCCGCCAGGGGCAGGGCGCCATTGCCTTCCACCGGAATGCCGGGCGCGGCCAGGCTGGCCAGCAATAGCCCGGCGGATTGTCCGGCGATCACCTCATCGGTCAATGGGCTGGCGGCTATCCAGCTCACCAGTTGGCTCTGCGCCGGGTTCAGGTGCAGCGCGCCTGGGCGTTCCAGCAGACGTTGCCCGGCGTCGAAGTGCCTGCCCAGCGTGTGGCGCAGCCAGTCGAAGTCGGGCACGTCCACCACCAGGCACAGACTGCCCCCGGGGCTGCCGCAGGCATGTCGGGCTTCGGGCGGTACAACCGCGAGGGTCTGGCGTTCCACCCGCGCGCCCCGGCCATCGACTTCGAAGTCCAGGCTGCCGGTCAGGCCAAACACCAGTTGGGCGTGGCTGTGGCTATGGACCAGCAGGTCGTGGTTGTACTGGCGCAGGGACAGGATCGAATGCATGGCGGTCACCTCGGGGCAGGCGGTCATTCTACTCCCTGTTGCGTGGCACGCGCTGTCACAGGCCTGCAACCTCATGTTCATGCTCGATTCACCGCAAGGGCCCACCATCGGCGAAACCCCGCCGGAGGTCGCCCATGAGCAGCGTCGAACGCCTGGAACCCGTCATCAAGACCAAGCCCCGCAAGCAACGCGTGCGCACCTTGTGGATTTCTGACGTCCACCTGGGCACTCGCGACTGCCAGGCCGAGCATCTGTCGCGCTTCCTCAAGCAGTATCACGCCGACCGCATCTACCTGGTCGGGGATATCATCGACGGCTGGAAACTACGGGGCGGTATCTACTGGCCCCAGGCGCATACCAACGTGATCCGCCGCCTGCTGACCATGAGCAAGCGCGGCACCGAGGTGATCTACGTCACCGGCAACCATGACGAATTCCTGCGTCGCTACTCGGCGCTGATGCTGGGCAATATCCAGTTGGTGGACGAGGCCGTGCACGAGACTGCCGATGGCCGTCGCATGCTGGTGATCCATGGCGACCAGTTCGACGTGATCACGCGCTACCACAAGTGGCTGGCCTTTCTCGGCGACTCGGCCTACGAATTCACCCTGACCCTCAACCGCTGGCTCAACCACTGGCGAGAGCGCTGGGGATACGGCTACTGGTCGTTGTCGGCGTACCTCAAGCACAAGGTGAAGTCGGCGGTGAACTTCATCAGCGACTTCGAGGAAGCCATCGCCCACGAGTGCGTGAAGCGTGGCCTGGATGGCGTGGTCTGCGGCCATATCCACCATGCGGAAATCCGCAAGGTGGGGGAGGTGGACTATCTCAATTGCGGCGATTGGGTGGAGTCCTGCACGGCGCTCATCGAACACTGGGACGGCAGCATCGAGCTCTATCGCCTGGCTGACGCCCAGGCACGGGAGCTGGAAGCCCGCGCCGTGGAGCTGGTCGAGCCGGCGGCATGAGGATACTGATTGTCAGCGATGCCTGGCTGCCCCAAGTGAATGGTGTGGTCACCAGCCTGCAAGCGCTGGTCGCTGAACTGGAAGCCCTTGGTCACCAGGTGCTGCTGCTCTCACCTCAGTCTTTCCGTTGCCGGCCATGCCCGAGCTACCCGGAAATTCCCCTGGCCTGGAATCTCTGGCGCGTTGGGCCGATGATCGAAACCTTCCAGCCCGACTGCGTGCACCTGGCCACCGAAGGTCCGCTTGGGTGGGCAGCGCGGCGTTGGTTGGTCAAACGCGGCCTGGCCTTCTCCAGCGCGATCCACACCCGTTTTCCTGAGTACGTCCATGGCCGCTGGCCTTGGGTTCCCCTGTCCTGGGGGTATGCCTTCCTGCGGCTGTTCCACCGCCCGAGCCGGGCGGTGCTGGTGAGCACCGAGCGTATGCGCGAGACCTTTGCCAGCCATGGCCTGACCTGGCTCAGTCTGTGGCGCAAGGGCGTGGATACGGCGTTGTTCCGTCCGCTGGTGCTGTCCAGCCCGGAACAGCCGGTGTTCCTCTACGTCGGCCGTCTGGCCACGGAGAAGAACCTGCAAGCCTTCCTGGACCTAGAACTGCCGGGGGAGATGTGGGTGGTGGGCGATGGTCCATTGCGAGAAGAGCTGGAGGCGCGCTATCCCGATGCACGCTTTTTCGGCTACCGGCAGGGCGAGGAACTGGCGCGCTTCTATGCACAGGCCAGTGTGTTGGTATTCCCGTCGCTGACAGATACCTATGGCCTGGTGATGCTCGAAGCCCTGGCATGCGGCACGCCGGTGGCAGCCTTTCCCGTGGCGGGTCCGCTGGATGTCTTGGAGTCGGGCGTTACCGGTTGCCTGGATGAGGACCTGCAGCGCGCCTGCCTGGCGGCGCTGGAGCTGGATCGGGAACGCTGTGCGGAGCGGGCGGGGCGGCTCTCTTGGCGGTCTTCGGCGCTGGAGTTCCTCGCCCGGCAGCCGTTGCTGGATGGGCAGCCGTGCGTCGAACCACCCCTGAACGCTGTTCCTGAACTCTAGGGGCGAATTCATTGGCTATGTCTGCATGACGTGTTGTAGGCAGCTGCATTGCCCGTAGGAGCTGGCTCTTGGCCGGAGGGTAAATCGCTCGCAACAGCTCACGCAGGCATAGCGAATTCATTCGCCAAGGATTGCGCAGCAGGCCCGCCGGGTTTCATCAGGGCAGGCCTTCGATCTGCTTGGTGAATGAATTGGCCCCTTCAAGCGTCAGGGAATGATCTTGTCCCGCAGTTTCTCGGCGGCCTGTTGCAGGGCCTGGATGACCCTGGCCTTGTCGTAGTTCTGGATACCGTTGGTATCCAGGTACATGGAGAAACCGGGCAGCTCGTGCTCGACGTAGCTGGAGGCGGCGCCTAGATCGCGGCGGAAGTCCACGACCTGGTAGATCTGCACCGGTCGGGTGAAACCCTTGACGTTTATCTGGCCCTTGTCGCGGCACATGATCACGTCCTTCACCAGCGAGTAAGTCTCATGGGAGATCAGGATTTCACCGGCGTCCGAGGCGGTTTCCAGGCGGCTGGCCAGGTTCACTTCGCGACCGATGATGGTGTAGTCCATGCGGGTGTCGGCGCCGAAGTTACCCACGGTGCAATAGCCGGTGTTGATGCCCATGCGGATTTCCAGCGGCTTGGTGATGCCCTGTGCGCGCCATTGCTGGCGCAACACCTTCATGTGCTTGCGCATGGCCACGGCCATGGACACGGCTGCCACCGCGTCTTTTTTGGCGCCCTGGGTGCTGGGGTCGCCGAAGAACACCATGACGCTGTCGCCGACGAACTTGTCGATGGTGCCGCCGTACTTGAGCGCGATCTTCGACATGTCGTTGAGGTAGTTGTTGAGCAGGTCCGTCAGGGCCTCGGCTTCCAGCTCTTCGGACAGCTCAGTGAAGCCCTTGATGTCGGAGAAGAACACGCTGAGCTTCTTGCGCTGGGTTTCCAGGCGCACGGTTTTCTTGCCGCTGAAGATCATTTCCCAGACCTGGGGTGACAGATACTTGGCGAGGTTGCGTGCCAGGCGCGCGGCCTTTTCCTGTTCGCGCTTGATCTCGCTGCGGGCCTGGGCCAGGCGCAAGCCCTGCTGGTGTACGAAGAAGGCGGTGATGCAGATGTAAAGGGTGGTAAAGAGCACGCTGACCAGGGCCACCAGGGCTGGTGTACCCCCCTTGAACTCCGTCTGCAGCCCCAGGCCGACAGCGGCCATGCTGACGAGTGATCCGCCCAGCACCAGGGTCATCTGGCGCAGGCCACCGAGGATCATGGCGCTGAAGCAGAGGGTCAGCACGATCATCAGAGCCGGAACCACCGAGAAGCCCAGCAGGGCAACGGCGGCGCCGGAATGAAACGTGTCGACGCCGAGCAGGATGCGGTCGGTGCGTTCCCCGGGGAAACGCAGGCTCAGATGGTGGGCCAAGTGAGGGTAGAGCAGGGCGTAGGGAACCATCCAGAGTATGTCGAAGCTGAAATGCTGGACGTAGGTGCCGGCGGCGATGCTGGCGGCGATGGCCATATAGGCCAGCACACGTGAGTAGTACTCACGCAGCATAGGCGTTGCGGTGGAGGGGTCGAGCATGGCGAGCTTCATGGCTTGGGTCTGTCCCTGGTGCTTTCTTGACGCCGGGTTGCAGTGTTCGGGTAACGCTGCAAGTCCTGGGCCATGACTTTTGGCGGGTGCGGGATCATAACCAGGCGAGGGACCGGCGGCCAAGCTGACGCCGGTCCCGTCAGACTCCGGGGCTCAGAAGCGGATGCGGCCGGTCAGGGCATCCTTGAGCATCACCCAGTCACCCATGAAGCTGTAGAGCGGGTACTTGAAGGTGGCCGGCTTGTTCTTTTCGAAAACGAAATGGCCGACCCAGGCGAAGCCGTAACCGGCGAAGGGGATGGCCAGCAGCCAGAGCCACTGCTGGGTGACCAGCGCGTAACCGAGGATGCTCAGCACCAGCAGGCTGCCGACATAGTGGAGGCGGCGACAGGTGTCGTTGCTGTGCTCCTGCAGGTAGTAGGGGTAAAACTCGGCGAAGCTTTGAAAGCGGTGTACGGACTCGGCGGGCATGACGGCGGCTCCAGGTTCTTGTTGTCTGGAGCAGTGTAGGACGGGTGTCTTCGTGGGCCAGTGACAATGAGCGCCACTTTAGTATCCTTGCCGGCACGCCGCCCTGCTGGTGGCTGTCTTGAACTTCAGAACAAGAAGGCGCCATGAGCGAACGCACGACTTCTTCGAGTTGGGCCCTGGGGATAGTCCAGGCCCTGGAAATGGGTGGAGTGGACTGCCTCAACCTGTTTCCCGAACTCGGTCTCGACTACCAGGCCCTGAACGATCCCGACGCCCGTTTCCCTCAGGACGGCATGACCCGTCTTTGGCTCCGGGCTGTCGAGCTGTCCGGCAATCCGGCCATTGGCCTGAACATGGCCAAGGTGGTTCGTCCGGCTTCCTTCCACGTGGTGGGCTATGCCCTGATGTCCAGCCGTACCCTCAAGGAGGGTTTTACCCGGTTGGTGCGCTACCAGCGGATCATTGCCGAAGGCGCCGACCTCAGCTTCTGCGCGACGCGCGACGGCTATGAGCTGCGCTTGTCGATCCATGGTGACCGTCTACCGCCGGCGCGGCAGAGCGCGGAGGCTTCCATGGCTTATTGCCTGGCATTCTGCCGCTGGATGACCGGACGGCCGATCAACCCGCTGGAGATCCGCTTCCAGGGACCGGCACCGGCGGACCTGGAGCCCTACCGCCAGGTGTTCCAGGCGCCGCTGCGCTTTAACGCGGAACACTGCGCCCTATTGTTCAGCCGTGGCGATATGGAAACCCCGCTGCCCACCGCCAACGAATCCCTGGCGCAGTTGCACGACCGTTTCGCCGGCGATTACCTGGCACGCTTCTCCGGCACCCGTGTCACGCACCAGGTGCGCCAGGTGCTCTGCCGTCTATTGCCCCAGGGGGAGCCCAAGCGTGAAGTGGTTGCCAGCCTGATGCACCTGTCCCAGCGCACCCTGCAGCGGCGTTTGCAGGAAGAAGGGGTTAGCTTCCAGCAACTGCTGGACGATACGCGCCGTGAGCTGGCGGAGCAGTATCTGGCGCAACCTAACCTGACTTTGCTGGAGATCGCCTACCTGCTGGGGTTTGCCGATCCGAGCAATTTCTTCCGCGCCTTCCGTCGCTGGTTCGACAGTACTCCGGGAGAGTTCCGCGCGCGTCTGGAATGACGTCCAAGGGTGGGCTTCAGCCCACCGCTGTCGCTGAATGATTAGTGCCGCCAGAAGTAAGGCGTCAGCAGCACCAGAACGGTCAGGATCTCCAGGCGGCCCAGCAGCATGCCCAGGGTCAACAGCCACTTGGCACCGTCCGGCAGGCTGGAGAAGTTGCCTGCCGGACCGATGATTTCGCCCAGGCCTGGCCCCACGCCCGATACGGTGGCGGCGGCGCCGGTGAGTGAGGTGATCCAGTCCAGCCCCATCAGTGACAGGCCCAGGGCGATGCCGCAGATGATGATGGTGAAGAAGAACGAGAAGGTCAGGATCGAGCGGACGATGTCTTCATCGAGTCGGTGGCCGTTGTAGACCTGCTTGATCACCGCACGCGGGTGCACCAGTTGGGTCAGGTTGGCCTTGAGCAGGATATAGGCCACCTGAAAGCGGAAAATCTTGATGCCGCCAGCCGTTGAACCGGAACAGCCACCGATGAAGCCCAGGTAGAAGAACAGCATCAACGAAAAGTTGCCCCACAGGCTGTAGTCGCCCAGTGCGAAACCGGTGGTGGTGAGGATGGACGTCGTGTTCACCGCCACATGGCGCAGCGCGTCCAGCCAGTGCAGTTCGGTAGTCAGCCAGTACCAAGTACCCAGCACCAACCAGATGACCAATAGCAGGCCGATGAAACCCTGTACCTGCTCATCCTTGATCAGCGCCTTGCGATTGCCGCGCAGCACCGACACATAAAGCATGAAGGGCAGGCTGCCGAGGATCATTACCACCACAGCCACCCAGTGCACGGCCGGCTGTTGCCACTTGGCCAGGGACTGGTCGGAGGTGGAGAAACCGCCGGTGGCAATGGCCGACATGGCATGGTTGATCGCGTCGAACGACCCCATGCCGGCTGCCCAGAATGCCAGGCTGCCCAGCAGGGTGAAGCCAACATAGATGGCGACGATGTGCTTGGCCACCATGTGCGAGCGCGGCATGACCTTGTCTGAACGGTCGGACGACTCCGTCTGGAACAGGCGCATGCCACCGATACGCAGAAGCGGCAGGATCGCCACCGCCATGCCGATGAAACCGATGCCGCCGAGCCAATGCAGCAGCGAACGCCAGATAAGGATGCCCGGTGACATGCTGTCCAGGCCGCTCAGCACCGTCGCACCGGTGGCGGTGATGCCGGACATGCTCTCGAACCAGGCGTCTGTGAAACCGATGTTTTGGGTGAGCAGGAAGGGCAGCGCGGCGAAAGCACCGACGATGATCCAGCTCGACACCGTCAGCAGATACATGTCCCGGGGGCGCAAGTGGACCTGCTCGGGGCGACCTGGGATGACCAGCGAAAGGCCGGCGATGAAGGTCATCAGGCTCGACCAGACGAAGGCATTGATGTCTTCGGTGCGCTCGTAGACCACCAGCGTGAGCATGGGAATAGCCATGCTGACCGCCAGGGTGATCAGGAAGATACCGTTGAGAAAACCGATGATGCGCAGGGTCGGCAGGGCCATGGGGTCCGCTTCTGGCTGGAGGGCGAAACGCGCAATTCTAACCGGGCCCGGCGCCCTGTAAACCCGGCGCCCGGTGGACTGTAGCCTGCGCCGGCCCTCAGTGACGCCAGAACCCAGGCGTGAACAGCACCAGTACGGTGAGGATTTCCAGCCGGCCGAGCAGCATGCCGATGGTCAGCAGCCATTTGGCCGCGTCCGGAAGGGTGGAGAAATTGCCCACTGGCCCGATGATCGGACCCAGCCCCGGCCCGACGTTGCAAACGGCGGTGGCTGCGCCGGTGAGGGCGGTGACCCAGTCCAGGCCGATCAGGCAAAGCCCGAGGGCAATCACCGCGATGGTGATGGTGAAGAAGAAGGAAAAGGTGATCAGCGAGCGGACGATGTCGTCGTCCAGATAGTGGTTGTTGTACTGCTGCTTGATCACCGCGCGTGGGTGCACGAGCTGTTGCAAGTTGGCCTTGAGCAGTTGCCAGGCCACCTGGAAACGGAAGATTTTCAGTCCGCCGGCAGTGGAGCCGGAGCAGCCGCCGACGAACGTCAGGTAGAAGAAGAGTAGTACCGAGAAGCTGCCCCACAGTGTGTAATCACCTAGCGCCACTCCGGTTGTGGTGACGACCGAGGTGACGTTCACCGCGACTATGCGTACGGCGTCGAGCCAGGCGTTGTCGGAGTTGGCCCAGAGCCAAGTGCCGAAAAACAGCCAGGTGACCACCAGGAAGCCTACGAATCCATGCACCTGATGGTCACGCAGCAGGGCGGTACGATTGCCGCGTAAGGTGGCGACGAACAGCGTGAAAGGCAGGCTGCCGAGCATCATGATGACCACTGCCACCCAGTGCACCGATGGTTGTTTCCAGTTGGCCAGGGACGAGTCCGAGGTGGAGAAACCACCGGTGGAAATCAGTGACATGGAGTGGTTGACCGACTCGAAGGGTGTCATGCCTGCCAGCCAGAACGCCACAGTACCCAGCATCGTCAGGCCGGTGTAAACCAGAACGATGTACTTGGCCACCATGTGCGAGCGTGGCATCACCTTCTCGCCCCAGTCGGAGGATTCTGTCTGGAACAGGCGCATGCCGCCGACGCGCAGCAGCGGCAGGATGGCCACCGCCATGCCGATGAAGCCGATGCCGCCCAGCCAGTGCAGCATCGAGCGCCAGATCAGGAGCCCCGGTGAGGCAGTGTCCAGGCCGGTGAGCACCGTGGACCCGGTGGTGGTGATGCCGGACATGGTTTCGAAAAAGGAGTCGGTGTAGCTGATGTGCTGGATCAGCACCATGGGCAGGGCGGCGAAGCAGCAAACGATGATCCAGCTCGCGGTGGTCAGCATGTACATGTCCCGAGGGCGCAACTGGCTGTGCTCGGGGCGCCCGGGGCCTACCAGCGCCAGGCCAACGACGAAGGTGATCAGGCTCGACCAGAGGAAGGCGAAGATGTCATCGGTGCGCTCAAAAAGCAGCAGGGTGATCATGGGGATGACCATGCTCACGGCGAGGGTAATCAGGAAAAGGCCGATGATGAAACCGATGGTGCGCAATGTCGACAGGGACATGGAGCCCTCTGGGGCAGTAATTGAGCGGGGCATTCTACGGGGCCTTCGATCTCCGCGAAATGCCGGGTTGGTGGGGCTCACGTGTTGCCAGCAAGGAAAAGGATAGGCACGTGCAGATGGCTCCGCTCCTATCTTGCACAATCCACTCCCATCACCTCCTCGTTCGATCGCTGCCGTGCTCGCTGCGTTCTCTTTGCATGCTTGCGAGACTGAGTCGCGCTATCAGCTAGAATGCCGGCTCCCTGAATTCTGGAGGTGGCCGATGGAGGCTCTCGACGCTCTGCTCAACCGTGTATCCCTGGCTCGCTTGCAAGAGCCGGCACCGGACGCCGCCCAGCGTGAGGTGCTGTTCCGCGCGGCCATGCGCGCACCCGACCACGGTTACCTGCGTCCCTGGCGCTTCCTCACCATCGAGGGGGAGGGGCGTGCGAAGCTCGGTGAGCTGTTCGTTTCTGCGGTGCTGGCCAAGGACCCAAAAGCGCCGGAGGCGGCCACCACCAAAGCGCGCAACATGCCGCTGCGGGCGCCGCTGATGGTGGTAGTGATCGCGACTCTGCAGGCGGGTCACAAGGTACCCGAGGTGGAGCAGCTGCTGTCGGCCGGCTGCGCTGCCCACGGAATGCTGCTGGCCGCACACGCCCTGGGACTGGGGGCCATCTGGCGGACCGGCGATATGGCCTACGACCTCACCGTCGCCAGCGGACTCGGTCTGGCGGAAAATGAGCGGGTAGTTGGTTTTCTCTACCTGGGCAGCGTCGAGGGCGAGCGTCGCGCCGCGCCGGAGCTGGCTCCGGCTGACTTCGTCCAGAACTGGGGCTGATCAGGCCTTCAGTGCAGTGGGTAGTTCCAGGGTGGCGACGAAGCCGCCCTCGGGATGATTGTCCAGGTGCAGGCTGCCACCGTGGCGCTCTACCGCCCTGCGAGCAATGGCCAACCCCAGGCCATGCCCGGCACCGGACTGGTTCGGCGCACGGAAGAAGGGTTCGCCCAGCCGCACCAGATGTTCGGCGGCCACACCGGGGCCGTGGTCGCGGACCCTGATCACCAGGGCGCCATCCTTTTCATTCACCGTCACTTCCACCGGCTGCCCCTGGGGATTGAAACGCAGGGCATTGCGCAGCAGGTTATCCAGCGCCCCCTCCAGCATGTCGGGCCAGCCTTCCAGTTGCGGTTCGCCGATGCAGTCGATGCGAACCTCCTGCTCCGGCGCCAGCAGCCGGGCGTCTTCCTTCAGTTTTTCCAGCAACGTTCTCAAGGCGATGGGGTGGCGCGCGCCCGGCTCTGCGTCTAGGCGAGCAAGCGCGAGGATTTCGCTGATCAGCGCTTCCAGGCGATCGCATTCCTGGCCCAGGCGGGGCCAGAGGGCTTCCCGCTGGTGGGGTTCGGCGCGCTCGGCCAGGGCCAGGGCGATACGCAAGCGGGCCAGAGGAGAGCGCAGCTCGTGGGAAACATCCCGCAGTAGCTGGCGCTGGCTGCCGATCAGCCCTTGCAGGCGCTGGCCCATGCGGTTGAAGTCGCCGGCCAGAACTCCCAACTCATCCCTTCGTCGCGCCAGGCGGGATAGGCTGTCCTGCTGGTAGGCGGTCTGGCCGAGGTCATGCACGGCCCGGCGCAACCGATCGAGGGGACGGGTGATGGACAGTGTCAGGGCCAGGCTGAACAGGGTCAGCACTACCAGGGCGATGCCCAGGGCGCTGAAGGGCCAGAGCAGGCTGCCACGGTGCCAGGCGTCCAGCTCCGGGTAGGGGATGCGGTAGATCAGCAGGTAGGACTCGCCGCTGAGGGGGCTTGTGTATTCCTCGGTCAAGCGGCGCCAGGGCAGGCGGCGTGGGTTCTTCTGGCGTGCTTCGAAGGCGGCGGCGCGAGGTGGAAAGGTGCCTTCGACCACGGGTTGGCCGGTGTCGTTGAGCATCTGCACGTCGACTCGCGCGCGATGGCGGAAGTGTTCCAGGTAGCGCTGGGTGTCCTGTGGGCCTTGGTCTTCGTAGCGTTGCACCAGGCGCTCTGCCAACCCCTGAAGGGTCGGGTGGTGGCTGAGAATCCAGGCATCCTGGTTCAGTGCGCGGCCCAGCAGGATGGACAGTCCGGCCACCAGGGCCAGGGCCAGCCAGAGAGTGGCCAGGATTCGCCAGAAGAGTGAACGCACGGTGTAGCTCCTGAACGGCAAAACCCATCAGGCCGGCTGGCCTGATGGGTGTAGGGTGGGTGCCAGCAGCCTAGGCCGCCCGGCGATTACTGGGCCTTCTTGTCCTTCTCCGCCTTCCAGGCTTCGAACTCGGCGCGTTCGGCGCGGCGTTCTTCCATTTTCTTCTGGATATCGTCGAAGGCTTTCTGCTGCTCGGGCTTGAGCTGGGCGCGGATGGCATCGCGGTTCTTGGTTTCGGCGACCTTGAGTTCGTCCTGCATGGCTTTGCGCTCGGCAGCCGGCAGTTTGTCCAGGTAGCGCTGGGTGATGTCGTGGCGGGACTTCATCTGCTCGCGCATCAGCTTGCCGATTTCATGGCGCTGTTCCTGGGTGAGGTTCAGCTCCTTGAACATGTGGCCACCGAAACCGCGCTCATGGCGCGGGCCGCCTTCCGGCATGGCCATGGCCAGGGTCGGCAGGGTAGCGGCGAGCAGCAGGGCGATGAGGGTCTTGCGCATGGTGGTTCTCCTAGTCTCGATTCCGGCCAGTTGCCGGATGTGCCCAGTCTAGGGATGGCAAGGTCAAGGGCAGTCAGCCGTGAGTAAAGCCTGGGTAAAGACGCAGAACCTGCTAACAATCTGCTGAGCGTCGGCCCGGCTGCGTTAAAAGCAGACACTAGGTTGCGAGATCGTAAACAGGCTCTCAGGCGCTGTAGTAGTAGCCGCGGCTGCGCAGCGCCAGGATGCGTGGTCGGCCGTCCGCATGGGGGCCGAGTTTTTTGCGCAAGTTGCTGACGTGCATGTCCAGGCTTCGGTCGTAAAGGGTCAGCTTGCGGCCCAGGGCAAGTTGCGCCAGTTGCTGCTTGTCCAGCGGTTCGCCGGGCTGGTGCAAGAGGGCTTCGAGCAGGCGGCCTTCGGAAAGGGTGAGGCTGATCTCGTGATTGCCGACGGTGACGATGCCACGCACCGGGCTGTAGCAGAGGTCGCCCAGTTCAAGCTGGCTGGATTGCGGCGGCGGCTGGGTGCGACGCAGCACAGCGCGCAGGCGAGCGGTGAGTTCGCGAGGGTCACAGGGCTTGGCCAGGTAGTCGTCGGCGCCCAGTTCCAGGCCGAGGATGCGGTCCAGCGGTTCACCACGGGCGGAGAGCATGAGGACCGGCAGTTCCGGATGGTCGCTGCGCAGTTGCTTGAGCAGTTCCAGGCCACTGCCATCCGGCAGCATCACGTCGAGCACCACGGCGGACGGAGCGTGCTCGGCCAGGGCCGCACGCGCAGATTGGCCATTATGGCAGGCGTGGACGTTGAAACCTTCCTGACTGAGCCAACTGATCAGGAGCTCGCAGAGTTCCTGATCGTCATCGATAAGCAGCAATTCACTCATGGTGCGCTTCAGTTGATCCATTGACGGCGCTGGCGGCGCCCACCGCGGGCGGCCAGGCCAGCAAACAGGGAGAGCAAGGCAACGCCGCCGCCGACTGCGAACCAGGTCTGCTGTTCGGTAAGAAGGCGTGGCGATTGCGATGCCTGGGCTTCCTTGAGTTGCAGCTTGAGGCGCTGGTTCTCCTGACGCAGGCGGGAGAGCTGGGCATTCTCCCGCTCGCCGCTGACTGCTTCCAGTTGGGTGCTCAGTTCGTTGCGCTGACGCTCGCTTTCGGCCAGTTGGCGCTGGAGCTGGTCAAGCTGGGCGACTAGGGAGTCGCTCGCGACGGCCGGTGCTGCCGGGGCCACTGAACGCGCAGAGAGATCGACTTCCCCTGGCGTCACGTGCAGGGGTTCTTCAGCCAGGGCCAGGCTGCAGAGCAGCGCGGCGGTAAACAGCAGGGGCAATTGACCGACGTGCATGGGAACTCCTTTTTCCTGGCGTGGAACGGCTGAAGGGGATTGGCTTAGGGGAAGACCTGCTTGAAAGGTTTGACCACAACGTCGGCATAGACGCCAGCGGCGCGGTAGGGATCGGCGTCGGCCCAGGCTTTGGCGGCCTCGAGGGATTCAAACTCGGCAACGATCAGGCTGCCGGTGAAACCTGCGCTGCCTGGGTCAACGCTGTCTACTGCCGGGTGCGGGCCGGCCAGCACGATGCGGCCTTCGGCCTTCAACTGCTCCAGGCGCGCAAGGTGCGCAGGGCGTGCAGCGAGACGGTTTTCCAGGGAATCGACAACGTCTGTGGCGATGATGGCGTAGAGCATGGCAATCCTTATTGTTGGGGCTTTTCGGTTTCGCCGTCGTGAATGTGGCGAGCCAGGTAGACACCCTGGCCGACCAGGAAGAGCACGGTCATGCCGAGACTGCCGAAGACTTTGAAGTCCACCCAGAACTCGTGGAAGGTGAAGGCTACGAAGAGGTTGGCGCAGCCGCAGACCAGGAAGAACGCGACCCAGGCAAGGTTCAGGCGCACCCAGATGGCCTGTGGAAGGCTCAGGGCATGGCCCATCACGCGCTGGATCAGGGGCTTGTCGCCAATGAAGTGACTGCCGGCGAACGCCAAGGCGAAGAGCCAGTTCACCACGGGCGCTTTCCATTTGAGGAAGGTTTCGCTGTGGAAGGCCAGCGTCATGCCACCGAATACCAGGCAGGCCGCCAATGTCAGCCACTGGCCTTTCTCAAGGCGGCGCTGGTGCAGGAAGATGGCGCCGTAGACGATCACCGAGCTGATGATCAGAACCGCGGTAGCGCTGAAAATACCGCCTAGCATATAGGTATGCCCGGCCAGCTCGATGGCGCGTGGTTCCAGTTTGTAGACGACGAAGAAGAGGATAAGCGGGATGAAGTCGATGAATTGTTTCACGGCGGCAGCCAGAAGCGGGATGTGGCGGCATAATAACAAACCAATCCCCTAGCGAAAGCAGACCCCATGCAGATCGACCTGCATTGCCACAGTACGGCCTCTGACGGTGCCCTGGCGCCCGCGGCCCTCGTCGCCCGCGCTCACGAGCAGGGCGTGCGCCTGCTCGCGTTGACCGACCACGACACTCTCGAAGGCCTGGACGAGGCTCGCAAAGCAGCCGTAGCGCTGGATATGCAGCTGATCAACGGTATCGAACTGTCCTGCACCTGGGGTGGCGCCACCATCCATGTGTTGGGCTACGCCTTCGCCGCCGATGCCCCGGCGTTGCTGGAGGCCATTGCGGACCTCCATCGCGGCCGCTGGTCGCGGGCCGAGGAAATCGCCCGTCGCCTGGCCGCTAAAGGCATGCTGGGTGCCCTGGAGGGTGCCAGGGCGGTGCAGCAGGAGTTGGGTGATAGCGGCAACGCACCGGCACGCCCGCATTTTGCGGAGTTCCTGGTCCGCAATGGCCACGTCCGCGACCGTGCCGAGGCGTTTCGCAAATGGTTGGGGGCCGGCAAGCTGGGCGATGTGAAGCAGCACTGGCCAACCCTGGCCGATGCGGTCGGAACCTTGCGCGCCGCTGGTGCCTGGATCAGCCTGGCGCACCCGTGGCAGTACAACTTCACCGGCACCAAGCGGCGCAAGCTGGTGGCGGATTTCATCCAGGCCGGCGGTCACGCGCTGGAGGTGGTGAACGGCCTGCAGCAAGCGGACCAGGTGGGAAGCCTGGCCATACTGGCGCGAGAATTCGGCATGCTGGTCAGTGCCGGTAGTGACTTCCATGCACCCTGCGATTGGTCGGAGCTGGGCATGTACCGACCCTTGCCGGATGATCTGCCGCCGATCTGGGGGCGCTTCCGCCATGCATACAGCCCTATTGCTGCCCTCTGAACAGGGAGACGTCGTGAGTCAATTTTTCCAGATACATCCGGAGAATCCACAGCCGCGCCTGATCAAGCAGGCGGTGGAGATCGTCAAGGCGGGCGGGGTGATCGTCTATCCCACCGATTCGTCTTACGCTCTGGGATGCCTGATCGGTGACAAAAACGCGGTTGAACGTATTCGCCGACTGCGTCGGCTGGATGAGAAACACAATTTCACCCTGGTGTGCCGCGATCTGTCCGAGATCGGTGTGTTTGCCAAGGTGGATACCGCAGCGTTCCGCCTGATCAAGTCGCATACGCCCGGCCCTTACACTTTTATTCTGAGCGCCACCCGTGAAGTTCCGCGCATGCTGATGCACCCGAAACGGCGCACCATTGGCATGCGGGTACCTGACCACCCCATTGCCCTGGCGTTGCTTGAGCAACTGGGCGCACCCCTGATGAGCACCAGCCTGATCCTGCCGGGCGAAGAGCTGCCGATGAGTGACCCCTACGAGATGCGCCAAATTCTTGAGCATCAGGTAGACCTGATCATCGATGGCGGCCACGGCGGCATGGCTGCGTCTACCGTGATCAACCTCTCAGAAGGCAAGCCCGAGCTGGTGCGCGTGGGCTGCGGCGACCCGCAGCCCTTCCTCGACGAGGACTGAGCCCCCCGCTCAAAGCAGGATCGCCACCAGGATTATCACCAGCAGGATGATGATGAAGTCAGTACTGCTGATGTTCCCACCCGCAGGTGCTGCGTTCATTTTTTGCGCAAGCTGGGCGGCTTCCTCATTGGTCAGGGCCTGTGCCCGCGTGCGTGCCGTGGCGGCATCCACGCCCATGGCGCGCATCTGCTCCTGAACCTCGGACTGGCTGAGGAAGGCGTCGATCCTGTCGCGATCACCGGATTGCTGTTGGGTCGCGATGGCTTCATCGGTGCCGATCATGCCCGCCTGCGCTGTTGTAACCGGCACCAGGCCGAGGCAGACGAACAAGAGGACGGTACTGAAAATCAGGGCGAACAGTTTCATCGGAACCTCCTTGGGCGTTTCGCTCCAGACCTGACCAAGGGTGCTGCGTCGTACTTTTTTAGTCTGGCACATGGTGCTAATTTGCCCGCTTTCCCGCCGACCGGTCCTACCCGGTAGGCTTCAACCGAGGGCAGCAGCGCGCAGCGGCCGAGCAACGAGAGGAATACATGCACGAAACGCCG
Organism: Pseudomonas sp. OTU5201; assembly: GCF_038440135.1. Classification (NCBI taxonomy): domain Bacteria; kingdom Pseudomonadati; phylum Pseudomonadota; class Gammaproteobacteria; order Pseudomonadales; family Pseudomonadaceae; genus Pseudomonas; species Pseudomonas sp. OTU5201. The sequence goes on from NZ_JASATC010000004.1 coordinate 147,138, forward strand.
CTAAACGAGTCGCCGGATCCCCAGGCGGGCGCCCAGCAGGAGCTGCCCTTCGCCCTGGTCTACGGCCAGGCGGTGACTGAGCTGCCGCAAGACCTGTACATCCCGCCGGATGCGCTGGAAGTCTTCCTTGAGGCCTTCGAAGGTCCGCTCGACCTGCTGCTGTACCTGATCCGCAAGCAGAACATTGACATCCTCGACATCCCGGTCGCGGCCATCACCCACCAGTACATGGCCTACGTCGAGCTGATGAAGTCAGTACGCCTGGAGCTGGCCGCCGAGTACCTGGTCATGGCCGCCATGCTGGCCGAGATCAAGTCGCGCATGCTGCTGCCGCGCTCGAACGAGGCGGAAGAGGAAGAAGACGATCCGCGCGCCGAGTTGATCCGCCGCCTCCAGGAGTACGAGCGCTTCAAGGCGGCTGCCGAAGGTATCGATCAACTGCCTCGCGTGGGGCGCGACCTCATTGTTCCGCGTGTGGATGCACCGGACGCGCGAGCGCGCAAGCTGCTGCCGGATGTCGCCCTGGAAGAGGTCTTGCTGTCCATGGCCGAGGTGTTGCGCCGCGCGGATATGTTCGAAAGCCACCAGGTAACCCGCGAGGCGCTGTCCACCCGCGAACGTATGAGCGAGGTGCTGGAAAAGCTCAAAGGCGGGGCTTTCGTACCTTTCGTCGTGCTGTTCACGGTCGAAGAAGGTCGTCTTGGCGTCGTGGTCACCTTCATGGCAGTGCTGGAGCTGATCAAGGAACAGCTGGTTGAACTGGTGCAGAATGAGCCATTTGCCCCCATTCACGTTCGGGCGCGAGCCGAGTAGATGAACCTCAACGATCCCAAGGAACTTGCGTCGCTGCTGGAAGCTTTTCTCCTGGCGTCCGGTAAGCCTCTGTCGCTGGAGCGTCTGGCCGAACTCTTCGAAGAGGCCGAGCGCCCCGAGCTGTCGGTGATCCGCTCGGCCCTGGCCATCCTCGCCAAAAGTTGCGAGAAGCGCGCGTTCGAACTGCGCGAGGTAGCCTCCGGCTACCGTCTGCAGATTCGCGAGCGTTTCTCGCCCTGGGTTGGCCGGCTGTGGGAGGAACGGCCACAGCGCTACTCGCGCGCGATGCTGGAGACCCTGGCCCTGGTGGCCTATCGGCAGCCCATTACCCGTGGCGAAATCGAGGATATTCGCGGTGTTGCGGTCAATAGCCAGATCGTCAAGACACTGTTGGAGCGGGAGTGGATTCGGGTGGTCGGCTATCGCGATGTACCCGGAAAACCGGCCATGTTCGCCACCACGCGCGCGTTTCTCGACCACTTCAACCTGAAGAGCCTGGAAGAACTCCCGCCGCTGGCCGCATTGCGTGAGCTGGAGCCCGAGCCGGTGCTGGAACTGGACGATGGCGATGTGCCGGTACCTGAAGGGTTGCAGGCCCGTGCGGACGCCGAACAGCTTACCGAGCCGCGCGAGGAAACCAGTTTCCGCTCCCTGCTGGCCGAGCTCGACACCATGGAGGAGGGTTTGAAGACCGACTTCGACGATCTGCTGCTCGATGAGGCCGACGAATCCGAAGCCGTTGCTGCCGAAGCCGACGACGAGCCGCTTCCGGACGAAACCCTGCATTGACACCACCGGTCAGCGGACAGGCTGACGCCGGGACTTTGCTCAACTAGCCTCAGTGCCAGCGGCCGCGTATGATGCGCGGCCTTTTACTGCTACACCGGGAGGTGCCCAGATGAGTGACGTCGAATACAGCCCCACAGGGGAAAAGCTGCAGAAGGTCCTGGCCCGCATGGGGCTGGCTTCTCGCCGCGATATAGAGGCCTGGATCACTGAAGGCCGAGTGAAGGTCAACGGCGAAGCCGCCACCCTCGGCCAGCGCGTCGACAGCCATGACGCCATCAGCGTCGATGGTCGTCTGCTCAAGCGCGAAGAGGAAGTCGAGAGCGTCCGCCGCGTACTGATCTACAACAAGCCCGAAGGCGAAGTCTGCACCCGCGACGACCCGGAAGGCCGTCCTACTGTCTTTGAGCGCCTGCCGCGCCTGAGGGCCGGTCGCTGGATCAATATCGGCCGCCTGGACATCAACACCACCGGCCTGCTGCTGTTCACCACCGACGGTGAGCTGGCCAATCGCCTGATGCACCCCTCCTACGAGATGGACCGTGAGTACGCGGTGCGCGTGCGCGGTGAAGTCACTGAGGAAATGCTGGAGAACCTGAAGAAGGGTGTGATGCTGGACGATGGCCCGGCCAAGTTCACCGACGTTCAGGAAGCTCCCGGCGGCGAAGGTCTCAACCACTGGTACCACTGCGTGGTAATGGAAGGCCGCAACCGTGAAGTGCGTCGTCTCTGGGAATCCCAGGGGCTGGTGGTCAGTCGCTTGAAGCGCGTGCGCTTCGGTCCGGTATTCATCACCTCCGACCTGACCATGGGGCGCTGGCGTGAAATGGGCCAGAACGAGGTGGATATCCTCAGCACTGAAGTCGGTTTGAAGCCTGTGGCTCTGCCGGCCATGAAGGGCAAGTTCCGCGAGAAGCTGGATCGCCTGCAGCGCAAGTCGGTCAAGCCGGTGGGTGCTCGTGCGCCGCGCCGTGATGATGGTGAGCGTCCGACTCGTGGCCCGCGCAGCGAAGGTGGCGAGCGTCCGGCTCGTGGCCCGCGCAGCGAAGGTGGCGAGCGTCCGGCTCGTGGCCCGCGCAACGAAGGTGGCGAGCGTCCGGCTCGTGGCCCGCGCAGCGAAGGTGGCGAGCGTCCGACTCGTGGCCCGCGCAGCGAAGGTGGCGAGCGTCCGGCTCGTGGCCCGCGCAGCGAAGGTGGCGAGCGTCCGACTCGTGGCCCGCGCAGCGAAGGTGGCGAGCGTCCGGCTCGTGGCCCGCGCAGCGAAGGTGGCGAACGCCCGGCCCGTGCTCCTCGCCGCGATGGCGACGAGCGTCCTGCTCGCGGTCCTCGCCGTGACGCTGATGAACGTCCTGCCCGCGCTCCGCGTGGCACGCCGGTAGCTGATCGTCCGCGTGACGAGAACAAGAAGCGCCCGGCCAAGTCTCACGGTGAGCGTCCGGCCGTGGAGCTGGCGGACCGTCCGACTCGTAAGCCCCAGCGTCCGCCGCACAAGCGCAGCGGTCCGGCAGGTGGCGAAGGTCAGCGTCCGGGCTTCGGTCGCAAGCGCTGATTCAAGGCGGGATGAAGAAGGGGCTCTCATGAGCCCCTTTTTACTGTCTGCGTTTCTGTGCGAACTCGTTCGCGACTGGCTGCAAGGTATCTCAGCCGGCCATGGAGAGGCGGTTGCGGCCTTCGCGCTTGGCCACGTAGAGCGCGTTGTCCGCTCGGCGTAGCAAGCTCTCCACGGATTCCGCCGGCAGAAGGGTGGCGCAGCCGAGGCTGATCGAGAGGTCCAGGGGGTGACCCTGCACCAGATACTGCAGTTCAAGGATGCCCAGGCGCAGGCGTTCACCTACCAGCCCGGCGGCTTCGCGGCAGGTGCCTGAGAGCAGCACGAGGAATTCCTCTCCGCCGAAGCGGAACACCATGTCAACGTTGCGCAGGCGTGCCTTGAGCGTGTTGGCGACCGCTTTCAGGACTTCATCGCCGGTGCCATGGCCGTATTCGTCGTTGATGCGCTTGAAGTGATCAATGTCCAGCATCAGTACCGACAACGGCTGCAGATTGCGTCGGGCGAGGTCCACTTCACGCTGAAGGGTCTGCTCCATGGCGATGCGATTGCCCGTGTCGGTCAGCGGGTCGCGCAGGGCGCTCTGGATCGCGGCACGGTAGAGCAGGGCATTGCGCAGCGGAAAGAGCAAAGTGGCGAGCAGGGATTCCAGTTGGTTCAGTTCCTGTTCGTCGAAGCGCTGGTTGCGCCGGAAAATCAGTTCGCCCAGGTACTCACCTTCATGGGTCAGACGATAGCCGGCGGAGTGGCTGGAGCGGCTGCCATATTCAAGGCGTAGGTCACTGCTCTGGTGCTGGTAAGCCAGGGCGTCGAGGGCAACCAGGCGCTGCACTTCGCTGAAGAATAGGCTGATGATGCGCTCCACCTCCAGGCTGGTCTGCAGTTGCAGATTCAGCTGGCGACGCAGCTCCGCCAGGCTGAGGGGGCGCAGCGTGGGCTGACGCTTACCGGAGAAGCCGAGGCGCTGCAGCTTGGCGGCGTCAAAATCGATCGTGTTGGACTGTGTGGGAGGAACCATGGAGTTGAACCTCTGACGCAAATTGCGACGACACCAGGCATGGAGCTATTTTCGTGCCAGGAGTTCGTTAATTATAAAAAATCATTTAATTTCAATTGCTTAGCTGTTATCTGTCGGCTTGAGAGGCAAGCCTTTGCCGGGTTAGTGGCGAAACAGTGGCAATGTGATGCCGTTCACGGGAACGGTCGCCGGAAATCTGGCGAAGGCTGCGGCGGTCGGATGACCGCCGCGGAGGGAAGTCATTGCGCGTCGAAAGCCTGGCCGTTTACACCAGCGCTGTCCGGCCCCATGAGATAGAGGTAGACAGGCATGATCTCGGCGGGTTCCGGATTGTTGTCAGGGTTTTCACCTGGATAGGCCTGGGCGCGCATATCAGTGCGCGTCGCGCCGGGGTTGATGCTGTTGGCACGAACGCTGGCGATGCCGTCCACTTCGTCGGCCAGGACCTGCATCAGGCCTTCGGTGGCGAACTTGGACACCGCATAGGCGCCCCAATAGGCCCGGCCTTTGCGGCCGACGCTACTGGAGGTGAAGATCACCGAGGCGTCCTTGGACAGCTTCAGAAGCGGCAGCAGTGTGCTGGTCAGCATGAACATGGCGTTGACGTTGACTTGCATGACGCGCATGAAGTTGTCGCCCGAGAGCTGCTCGATGGGGGTGCGGGGGCCGAGGATGGAGGCGTTGTGCAGCACGCCGTCGATGCGCCCGAACTCCGTCTCCAGCGTCGCTGCCAGTTCGTCGTACTGGTGCGGCTGGGCGGTTTCCAGGTTGAAGGGGATCACCGCGGGTTGCGGGTGGCCGGCGGCCTCGATCTCGTCGTAGACGGCGTTCAGGCTGGCCTCGGTCTTGCCCAGCAGTAGTACGGTGGCGCCGTGGGCGGCAAAGGTCTTGGCGGCCGCTGCGCCGATGCCACGGCCGGCTCCGGTGATCAGAATGACCCGGTCCTTGAGCAGGTCGGGGCGGGCGGAATACTGGAACATGTGAATCTCCTTCGGGGCGCTACTGGCTTCAGCAACTGCACAGCGCGCGGTCGAGCACTGCGCGCAATTCGAGCGGGTGGTCGACCACTACATCGGCGCCCCAGTGGGCGGGGTTGTCGCTTGGGTGGATATAGCCGTAGCTGACCGCCGCGGTGCGGGTGCCGGCGGCGCGGCCGGACTCGATGTCGCGAAGGTCGTCACCGACGAAGAGCACACTGGCCGGGTCCAGGTTCAGCTTGCTGCAAGCCAGCAGCAGCATTTCCGGGTCCGGCTTGCTGTTCTTCACGTGATCGGGGCAGATCAGCACGGCGGAGCGCCCGGCCAGGCCGAGCTGCTCCATGATCGGCTCGGCGTAGCGTACCGGCTTGTTGGTCACCACACCCCAGATCAGCTTGGCTTGCTCGATATCCGCCAGCAGTTCGTCGATGCCGTCGAAGGGGCGGGTGAGCACTGCGCAGTGGCTCTGGTAGCGCTCCAGGAATTCCAGGCGCAGCGGCTCGAGCTGAGGGTCTTCGGGGTCCATCTCGAAGGTGACGGCGACCATGGCGCGGGCGCCGCCGGAGACCACGTCGCGGATCAGCTTTTCGTCCAGGGGCGGCAGGCCGCGTTCGGTGCGCATGGCTTGGCAAATGGCGATGAAATCGGGCGCCGAGTCGAGCAGGGTGCCGTCCATATCGAAAAGTACCGCTTGAATACGCATGCCGGTCACTCCTCGCGCAGGGTCTGGATCATGTAGTTGACGTCGACGTCGCCTTCCAGCTTGTAGTGCTTGGTCAGCGGGTTGTAGGTCAGGCCGATGATGTCCTTCACCTGCAGGCCGGCGACGCGGCTCCAGGCGCCGAGCTCGGAGGGGCGGATGAACTTCTTGAAGTCGTGGGTGCCGCGCGGCAGCAGGCCCATGATGTATTCGGCGCCAACGATGGCGAAGAGGTAAGCCTTGGGGTTGCGGTTGATGGTGGAGAAGAACACCTGGCCGCCCGGCTTGACCAGGGTGAAGCAGGCGCGGATCACCGAGGCCGGATCGGGCACGTGCTCGAGCATCTCCATGCAGGTGACCACGTCGAACTGACCGGGCATCTCGGCGGCCAGGCCTTCAGCCGTGATGCGGCGGTATTCCACCGGCACGCCGGACTCCAGTTGGTGCAGCTGGGCGACCGCCAGCGGGGCTTCGCCCATGTCGATGCCGGTAACGGTGGCGCCACGCTGCGCCATCGATTCGCTGAGGATGCCGCCGCCGCACCCGACATCCAGCACCTTCTTGCCGGCCAGCTTGACGCGCTCGTCAATCCAGTTGACCCGCAGGGGGTTGATGTCGTGCAGGGGTTTGAACTCGCTCTCACGGTCCCACCAGCGGTGGGCGAGGGCCTCGAACTTGGCGATTTCGACGTGATCGACGTTGGTCATGGGATGTCCTCGAAACAGAATTCAGCGGCCGGCGATGCGATCGCCCCAGGCGCGGGCAGTGGTGCCCAGGCGCTCTTCGTCCAGGCGGGTCAGGCGGCCGTCGTCCAGCAGTTGCCTGCCGTCGACCCAGAGGTGCCGCACCGCGTCGCGCCCGGTGGCGTAGATAAGTTGGGAAACCGGGTCGTAGACCGGTTGCTGGGCGAGCCCGGAGAGGTCGAAGGCCACCACGTCGGCGGCTTTGCCTACTTCCAGGGAGCCAGTATCCAGGTCGATTCCCAGGGCGCGTGCGCCATTGAGGGTGGCCATGCGCAAGGCGCGATGGGCATCCAGGGCGCTGGCCGAGCCGGACACGGCCTTGGCCAGGAGGGCAGCGGTGCGGGTTTCGCCTAGCAGGTCCAGGTCATTGTTGCTGGCTGCACCATCAGTGCCAACGGCGACATTAACGCCGGCCTGCCAGAGGCGTTCCACTGGGCAGAATCCGCTGGCCAGCTTGAGATTGGATTCCGGGCAGTGGATCACGTTGCTGTTGCTTTCCACCAGAAGGGCAATGTCAGCGTCATCTACCTGGGTCATGTGCACGGCCTGGAAGCGCGGGCCGAGAAGGCCGAGGCGTGCAAGGCGTGCCATCGGACGCTCGCCGCGCAGGTCCAGGCTTTGCTGGACTTCGAAGGCGGTTTCCTGGACATGCATATGAATGCCGGCGTCCAGTTCCTCGGCGAGTACGCGTATATCCTCGAGCTTGTCGTCACTGACGCTATAAGGTGCGTGGGGGCCGAAGGCGACCTTGATGCGCGGGTGGTGCTTGAGATCGCTGAACAGCTCGACGCCTCGACGGATTGCTTCGCCTGCGTCGGCGGCGCCCGGGATGGGAAAGTCCAGCACCGGGATCGCCAGTTGGGCCTTGATTCCTGCGGTATGGATGGCAGAGCTGGCCTGGGCTGGGAAGAAATACATGTCGGAGAAGCAACTGATGCCGCCCTTGATCTGCTCGGCCACGGCCAGTTCGGTACCGTCCCTGACGAATGTCTCATTGACCCACTTGGCCTCGGCGGGCCAGATGTGTTCCTGTAGCCAGGTCATCAGTGGCAGATCGTCGGCCAGCCCGCGGAACAGGGTCATCGCGGCATGGCCGTGGGCGTTGATCAGGCCGGGAGCCAGCAGCATGCCCGGCAGTTCGCGGCGCTCGCGGGCGTCAGCGCGCAGTGCTACGTCCCGGGGTGCGAGCAGGGCGATACGACCGTCACGGATGCCCAGCGCATGATCCCGCAGGACCACGCCGGCAGGCTCTACCGGAACTATCCAGGACGGGAGCAGTAGCAGATCGAGCGGGGCGTTGGGGCTGGGCATGGCGGCGCATCCTGGGCGCAAAATGAAGTGGCGGCAGTATACCCGAGCCAGATAGGCTCCGGCTCGCTATAATCTGCGGTTTTTCCGCGAGTTACGGGTGGCGAGGTGGGCGATGCGTGAACAACTGTTAGCAGCCGAGAAGGTCAAGGCCATCGACTGGCGTGACGGCGTGCTCCACCTGCTCGACCAGCGTTTGCTGCCGGCTGAAGAGGTCTGGCTGGCCTACGAGTCCGCTGAAGGCGTGGCCCAGGCCATCCGCCAGATGGTGGTTCGCGGCGCGCCAGCCATTGGAATCAGTGCTGCATACGGTGTCGTACTTGGCGCGCAGGCGCGTATCGCCGCCGGTGGCGACTGGCGCGAGGCGCTGGAAGCCGACTTCAAGGTCCTGGCCGAGTCCCGGCCGACTGCGGTCAACCTCTTCTGGGCGCTGAACCGTATGCGTGAGCGCCTGGAGCGCGTGCGTGACGGCGAAACACCGCTGCAGGCGCTCGAGGCCGAGGCCATTTCCATCCATCTGAGCGATCGGGAAGCCAACCTGACCATGGCCCAGCTCGGCATGGAGCTGATTCGCAAGCACCAGGGGAGCCCCCAGGCATTGCTGACCCATTGCAATACGGGGGCGCTGGCGACGGGCGGTTTCGGCACCGCCCTCGGGGTAATTCGTGCGGCGCACCTGGATGGCTTGGTGGAGCGGGTCTACGCCGATGAAACGCGCCCTTGGTTGCAGGGCGCGCGACTGACCGCCTGGGAGCTGGCCAACGAAGGCGTGCCGGTGAGTCTCAATGCGGACGCCGCCGCCGCTCACCTGATGAAAACTGCCGGCATTACCTGGGTCATCGTCGGTGCCGACCGCATCACCGCCAATGGCGATGTGGCCAACAAGATCGGCACCTACCAGCTGGCAGTCAATGCCATGCACCATGGCGTGCGCTTCATGGTGGTGGCGCCCAGCTCCACCATTGATATGTCGCTGGAAAGCGGGGACGACATCCCGATCGAGGAGCGCGACGGTTCAGAGTTGCTGGATCTGGGCGGCCGCCGTATTGCCGCGGAAGTGCATGCGGTCAATCCGGTTTTCGATGTGACTCCTGCCGATCTGATCGATGCCATCGTGACCGAGAAAGGTGTGGTCGAGCGTCCTGACGCAGCCAAGATGGCTCAATTGATGTGCCGCAAGCGCCTGCATTGAGCCATCGGTGCGGCGTTTCTACCCTGCTGGCAGGCCGCCCGGCGGGGTAGGTGCGAGACGGTGACTATGGTAAGCTCCGGCAGTTATTGCCGCCCCTCCATTGAGGCGGCCCAATTGCACAGATCCTTGGCTTAACTCGTTGATTTGTCGTGAGTCGCTGCAGCATCTGGCCGCAGTGGCGAGCTTCGCGCCGCTCAGGACGAGCGGGGCGGAGTTTCATCAGAAAAAGGAACCAGGCTTCTCATGGGCGAACTGGCCAAAGAAATCCTCCCGGTCAATATCGAAGACGAGCTGAAACAGTCCTACCTCGACTACGCGATGAGCGTGATCGTCGGGCGCGCCCTGCCGGATGCGCGCGACGGTCTCAAGCCGGTGCACCGTCGCGTCCTCTATGCGATGAGCGAGCTGGGCAACGACTGGAACAAACCCTACAAGAAATCCGCCCGTGTGGTGGGTGACGTAATCGGTAAGTACCACCCGCACGGCGACACCGCGGTCTACGACACCATCGTGCGTATGGCCCAGCCGTTCTCGCTGCGTTACATGCTGGTGGATGGCCAGGGCAACTTCGGTTCGGTCGATGGCGACAACGCTGCGGCCATGCGATACACCGAAGTGCGCATGTCCAAACTGGCCCACGAACTCCTGGCCGACCTGGACAAGGAAACCGTGGACTGGGTGCCCAACTACGATGGCACCGAGCAAATCCCCGCGGTCATGCCGACCAAGGTCCCGAACCTGCTGGTCAACGGTTCCAGCGGTATCGCTGTGGGCATGGCGACCAACATCCCGCCGCACAACCTCAGCGAAGTCATCGACGGTTGCCTGGCGCTGATGGATAACTCCGAGCTCACGGTCGATGAGCTGATGCAGTACATCCCGGGCCCGGACTTCCCCACTGCAGGCATCATCAACGGCCGCGCCGGCATCATCGAAGCCTACCGCACCGGGCGTGGCCGCATTTATATGCGCGCCCGTGCCGAAATCGAGGACATGGACAAGGGCGGTAACCGCCAGCAGATCATCGTCACCGAGCTGCCCTACCAGCTGAACAAGGCGCGTCTGATCGAGAAGATCGCCGAGCTGGTCAAGGAGAAGAAACTCGAAGGCATCACCGAACTGCGCGACGAGTCCGACAAGGACGGCATGCGCGTGGTGATCGAGCTGCGCCGTGGCGAAGTGGGGGAGGTGGTCCTCAACAACCTCTATGCCCAGACCCAGATGCAGAGCGTCTTCGGTATCAACGTCGTGGCCCTGGTGGATGGCCAGCCGCGCACGCTGAACCTGAAGGACATGCTCGAAGTGTTCATCCGTCACCGCCGCGAAGTGGTGACCCGCCGGACCGTCTACGAGCTGCGCAAGGCCCGAGAGCGCGGCCACATCCTCGAAGGCCAGGCCGTCGCGCTGTCCAACATCGACCCTGTGATCGAGCTGATCAAGACTTCGCCGACCCCGGCCGAGGCCAAGGAACGCCTGATCGCCACCCCCTGGGAATCCACCGCTGTGGAAGCCATGGTCGAGCGCGCGGGCGCCGATTCCTGCCGTCCGGAAGACCTGGACCCGCAGTACGGCCTGCGTGACGGCAAGTACTTCCTGTCGCCGGAACAGGCCCAGGCCATCCTTGAACTGCGCCTGCACCGCCTGACCGGCCTGGAACACGAAAAGCTGCTGGCCGAGTACCAGGAAATTCTCACCCAGATCGGTGAGCTGATCCGCATCCTCACCAGCCCCGAGCGCCTGATGGAAGTCATCCGCGAAGAGCTGGAGAAAGTGAAGGCCGAGTTCGGCGACGCCCGCCGCACCGAGATCGTCGCGTCGCAGATGGACCTGACCATCGCCGACCTGATCACCGAGGAAGAGCGCGTCGTCACCATCTCCCACGGCGGCTACGCCAAGTCCCAGCCGCTGGCCGCGTACCAGGCCCAGCGTCGTGGCGGCAAAGGCAAGTCGGCGACCGGGGTGAAGGACGAGGACTACATCGAACACCTCCTGGTCGCCAACAGCCACGCCACGCTCCTGCTGTTCTCCAGCAAGGGCAAGGTCTACTGGTTGCGCACCTTCGAAATTCCGGAAGCCTCGCGTACCGCGCGTGGCCGTCCGCTGGTCAACCTGCTGCCGCTGGATGAGGGCGAGCGCATCACCGCCATGCTCCAGATCGACCTGGAAGCGCTGCAGCGTGAGGCTGGTGACGAGGAAGACCTCGATGAAGCCGAGGGCGCTGTGCTGGAAGGCGAGGTGGTGGAGCCAGAGGTCGAAGAGATCGAAGGCGATACCCCTGAGTTGGTAGCCGAACCCACCGGTGCCTACATCTTCATGGCCACCGCGTTCGGTACCGTGAAGAAGACCCCGCTGATTCAGTTCAGCAAGCCTCGCTCCAGTGGCCTGATCGCCCTGCGACTGGACGAGGGTGACACCCTGATCGCTGCCGCCATTACCGACGGCGCCAAGGAAGTCATGCTGTTCTCCAGCGCCGGCAAGGTGATCCGCTTCGCCGAGAGCATGGTGCGCACCATGGGCCGTACTGCACGTGGCGTGCGTGGCATGCGCCTGGGCAAGGAGCAGCAGCTGATTTCCATGCTGATTCCCGAGTCCGGCGCGCAGATCCTCACCGCATCGGAACGTGGCTTCGGCAAGCGCACTGGCCTGGGCAAGTTCCCGCGTCGGGGTCGCGGTGGCCAGGGTGTGATCGCCATGGTTATCAACGAACGTAACGGCCAACTGGTCGGCGCCATCCAGGTACAGGACGGCGAGGAAATCATGCTGATTTCCGACCAGGGCACCCTGGTACGTACCCGCGTCGACGAAGTCTCCAGCTCCGGCCGTAACACCCAGGGTGTGACTCTGATCAAGCTGGCCAAGGACGAAACCCTGGTCGGTCTGGAACGCGTCCAGGAGCCGTCTGGCGGCGACGAAGACGAAGAGCTGGAAGGCGTTGAGCAGGTCGTCGATGCTGTGGCTGATGCCGAGGCGGACGACGTGCAGCAGGACGACGCCCAGCCGGTGGCTGAAGAGTAATAGTTGTAGAAACGGGCAGGCCGTCAGCCGGCCTGTCCATTCGGTAGGTAACAATTGGCGGGGGCACCGGTGCCCCCGCGCTACCCAGTGAGAATGGATGTGAGCAAGCGAGCCTTTAACTTCTGCGCCGGCCCGGCCGCGCTTCCGGAAGCTGTTCTGCAACGCGCCCAGGCGGAACTCCTTGACTGGCAGGGCAAAGGCCTTTCCGTCATGGAAATGAGCCACCGCAGCGACGAATATGTTGCCATCGCCGAAAAGGCCGAGCAGGACCTGCGCGACCTCCTGTCCATTCCCTCCAATTACAAGGTGCTGTTCCTCCAGGGTGGTGCCAGCCAGCAGTTCGCCGAGATTCCGCTGAACCTGCTGCCGGAAAATGGTGTCGCCGATTACGTCGAAACCGGCATCTGGTCGAAGAAAAGCATCGAAGAGGCCAGCCGCTTCGGCCGCGTAAACGTTGCTGCCAGTGCCAAGGGCTACGACTACTTCGCAATCCCCGGTCAGAACGAGTGGCAGCTGTCGAAAGACGCGGCCTACCTGCACTACGCTTCCAACGAAACCATCGGTGGCCTGCAGTTCGACTGGATTCCGGAAGTGGGCGACGTGCCCATGGTCGTGGACATGTCCTCGGACATCCTTTCCCGCCCGCTGGACGTTTCCCGCTTCGGCCTGATCTACGCGGGTGCCCAGAAGAACATCGGCCCCAGCGGCCTGGTGGTGGTCATCGTCCGTGAGGACCTGCTCGGACGCGCCCGCGCCAGCTGCCCGACCATGCTGAACTACAAAGTCGCCGCCGATAACGGCTCCATGTACAACACCCCGGCCACCTTCTCCTGGTACCTCTCGGGCCTCGTCTTCGAGTGGCTGAAGGAGCAGGGCGGCGTCGAGGCCATGGAGCAGCGCAACAAGGCGAAGAAGGAATTGCTCTACGGCTACATCGACAAGAGCGATTTCTACACCAACCCGATCGCCCACAATGCCCGCTCCTGGATGAACGTTCCGTTCCGCCTTGCAGACGAGCGCCTGGACAAGGACTTCCTCGTCGGCGCCGACGCCCGTGGTCTGCTGAACCTCAAAGGTCACCGTTCGGTAGGCGGTATGCGCGCCTCCATCTACAACGCCGTCGGCCTCGATGCAGTCGAAGCCCTGGTGGCCTATATGGCGGAGTTCGAGAAGGAGCGCGGCTGATATGTCCGAGCAAGAACTCAAGGCACTGCGCCTGCGCATCGACAGTCTCGACGAGAAGATCCTCGACCTGATCAGCGAGCGCGCTCGCTGCGCCCAGGACGTGGCTCGCGTGAAGATGGCCTCCTTGCCCGAAGGCGAGAAGCCGGTCTTCTATCGTCCAGAGCGCGAGGCCTGGGTCCTCAAGCACATCATGGATCGAAACCAGGGCCCGCTGGACAACGAGGAGATGGCGCGGCTGTTCCGCGAAATCATGTCTTCCTGCCTGGCCCTGGAGCAGCCGCTCAAGGTTGCCTACCTCGGTCCGGAAGGCACCTTCACCCAGGCCGCAGCGCTCAAGCATTTCGGCCACGCGGTGATCAGCTCGCCGATGGCCGCCATCGACGAAGTGTTCCGCGAAGTGGCCGCCGGCGCGGTCAACTTTGGTGTGGTACCGGTAGAGAACTCCACCGAGGGCGCGGTGAACCACACCCTCGACAGCTTCCTCGAGCACGACATGGTGATCTGTGGCGAGGTGGAATTGCGTATCCACCACCACCTGCTGGTGGGCGACAGCACCAAGACCGACAACATCACCCGCATCTACTCCCACGCCCAGTCTCTGGCGCAGTGCCGCAAGTGGCTGGACGCCCATTACCCGAATGTCGAGCGCGTGGCGGTTTCCAGCAACGCCGACGCTGCCAAGCGGGTGAAGAGCGAGTGGAACTCGGCCGCCATCGCCGGTGACATGGCCGCCAGCCTCTACGGCCTGACCAAGCTCTGCGAAAAGATCGAGGACCGCCCGGACAACTCCACGCGCTTCCTCATCATCGGTAGCCAGGAAGTGCCGCCCACCGGCGACGACAAGACGTCGATCATCGTCTCCATGCGCAACAAACCGGGCGCCCTGCACGAGCTCCTGGTGCCGTTCCACAACAACGGCATCGACCTGACCCGCATCGAGACCCGCCCGTCCCGCAGTGGCAAGTGGACCTACGTGTTCTTCATCGACTTCGTAGGCCACCACCGTGATCCACTGATCAAGGACGTGCTGGAGAAGATCAACCAGGAAGCCGTTGCCCTGAAGGTGCTGGGTTCCTACCCCAAAGCGGTGCTTTGAATTAGCGACGGGCCGTCGCGCTCCAGCCAGGGTTGGGGCGCGCTACGGCGGCCCCTAGCCCGTAGTTGAGGCTGAATCCATGAGCTGTGACTTTCTCGCCCTTGCCCAACCGGGCGTGCAGAAACTTTCACCCTACGTACCCGGCAAGCCGGTGGATGAGCTGGCCCGCGAGCTGGACCTCGACCCGGCCGGCATCGTCAAGCTGGCTAGCAACGAGAATCCCCTCGGCCCGAGCCCCAAGGCCCTGGAAGCCATTCGCGCAGAGCTGGCCGAGCTGACCCGCTACCCGGACGGCAATGGTTTCGAGCTCAAGCGCCGTCTGGCCGAGCGCTGTGGCGTGACCCCGGCCCAGGTCACCCTGGGCAACGGCTCCAATGACATCCTCGACCTCGTCGCACGTGCCTACCTGGCTCCCGGCCTGAACGCCGTGTTCAGCGAGCACGCCTTCGCCGTCTACCCCATCGCCACCCAGGCCGTGGGCGCTACCGGCAAAGTGGTTCCTGCTGTGCACTACGGCCACGACCTGCCGGCCATGCTGGCGGCCATCGATGCCAACACTCGCGTCGTGTTCATCGCCAACCCGAACAACCCCACCGGGACCTGGTTCGGCCCCCAGGCCCTGGAAGACTTCCTCGCCAAGGTCCCGGAGAGCGTGCTGGTCGTACTGGACGAGGCCTACATCGAGTACGCCGAAGGCGAAGAACTGCCTGATGGCCTGAACTACCTGGCCCGTTATCCGAACCTGCTGGTCTCCCGCACCTTCTCCAAAGCCTACGGCCTCGCCTCGTTGCGTGTGGGCTACGGCCTGTCCAGTGCCCAGGTGGCCGACGTGCTGAACCGCGTGCGCCAGCCATTCAACGTCAACAGCCTGGCCCTGGCTGCCGCTTGCGCAGCGCTGGACGATGCCGACTACTTGGTTGAAAGCCGCCGCGTCAACGATGCCGGCATGGCCCAGCTGGAAGAAGGCTTCCGCGCCCTTGGGCTGTCCTGGATTCCCTCCAAGGGCAACTTTATCGCCGTCGACTTCGGCTGCGACGCCGCCCCGATCAACCAGGCCATGCTGCGCGAAGGCGTGATCCTGCGTCCGGTGGGCGGCTACGGCATGCCGACCTTCCTGCGCGTCTCCATCGGCCTGCCGGAAGAGAACGCCCGTTGCCTGGAGGCACTGGCCAAGGTGCTCGGCCGTGGCTGATGTCATGACCCTGAAACAGGGCGCCCCTATCTTCGGGCGCCTGGTGGTGATCGGCCTGGGCCTGATCGGTGGTTCCTTCTCCAAGGGGCTGCGCGAGAAGGGCCTGTTCGCCGAAGTGGTGGGCGTGGACAAGGACCAGGAGTCCTGCCGCATTGCCGTCGAATCCGGCGTGGTCGACCGTTGCGAGAGTGACCTCGCTGCGGCCTGCCGCGGTGCCGACGTTATCCAGCTCGCGGTTCCTATCCTCGCCATGGAAAAGCTCCTCGCTGAACTGGCTTCCCTCGACCTGGGCGACGCCGTGCTGACGGATGTCGGCAGCGCCAAGGGCAACGTGGTGCGTGCGGTGCGTCGGGTTTTCGACGGCATGCCGGCGCGCTTCGTGCCCGGCCACCCGATCGCCGGCTCCGAGAAGAGTGGGGTGGAGGCGGCCAACGCCAGCCTGTTCCGTCGTCACAAGGTCATCCTTACGCCGGTGGAAAACACCGATCCATCCGCTCTGCAGTGCGTCGACCAGCTCTGGCGCGCCCTCGGTGCTGACGTTGAACACATGGAGGTCGAGCACCACGACGAGGTGCTCGCCGCGACCAGCCACCTGCCGCACCTGCTGGCATTCGGCCTGGTCGACTCGCTGGCCAAGCGCAGCGAGAATCTGGAAATCTTCCGTTATGCCGCCGGCGGCTTCCGCGACTTCACGCGGATCGCCGGCAGCGACCCGGTGATGTGGCACGACATCTTCCTCGCCAACCGCGACGCCGTGCTACGCATCCTGGACGCATTTCGCGCCGACCTCGACGCCCTGCGCGGCGCGGTCGACGCAGGGGATGGGCATGAACTGCTGGGCGTGTTCACCCGCGCCCGCTTCGCCCGCGAGCATTTCAGCAAAATCCTGGCCCGCAGGGCCTATGTGGACGCCATGCACAACAACGATCTGATTTACCTGGCGCAGCCGGGTGGCAAACTCGCCGGCCGTATCCGCGTACCGGGCGACAAATCCATTTCCCACCGCTCCATCATGCTTGGCTCCCTGGCCGAAGGCACCACAGAAGTCGAAGGCTTCCTCGAGGGCGAAGACGCCCTGGCAACCCTGCAAGCCTTCCGCGACATGGGCGTGGTCATCGAAGGGCCGCACCATGGCCGCGTGACCATCCACGGTGTCGGCCTGCACGGACTGAAGCCGCCGCCCGGCCCGCTCTATCTGGGTAACTCGGGTACCTCCATGCGCCTGCTCAGCGGCCTGCTGGCAGCGCAGCCGTTCGACACCACCCTGACCGGCGACGCCTCACTGTCCAAGCGTCCGATGAATCGTGTGGCCAAGCCGCTGCGCGAAATGGGCGCAGTGATCGAGACCGGCGCCGAAGGCCGCCCGCCGCTGACCATCCGTGGCGGCCAGCGCCTCACCGGCATGAACTACGAAATGCCCATGGCCAGCGCCCAGGTGAAGTCCTGCCTGCTGCTCGCCGGCCTCTACGCCGCCGGTGAAACCGCGGTCACCGAACCGGCACCGACCCGCGACCACACCGAGCGCATGCTGCAAGGCTTCGGCTACCCGGTGAAGGTGGACGGCAACACCGCTACCGTCGAGAGCGGCCACAAGCTTTCCGCTTCCCGCATTGAAGTGCCCGCCGACATCTCCTCGGCAGCCTTCTTCCTGGTTGCTGCCAGCATTGCCGAAGGCTCCGAACTGGTACTGGAGCACGTCGGCATCAACCCGACCCGTACCGGCGTGATCGACATCCTCAAGCTGATGGGCGGCGACATCACCCTGGAAAACCAGCGTGAAGTGGGCGGAGAGCCTGTAGCCGATATCCGCGTGCGCGCAGCCAAACTGAAGGGCATCGACATCCCTGAAGACCTGGTGCCGCTGGCCATCGACGAGTTCCCCGTGCTCTTCGTCGCGGCTGCCTGTGCCGAAGGCCGCACCGTGCTGCGTGGCGCGGAAGAACTGCGGGTGAAGGAATCCGATCGCATCCAGGTCATGGCCGACGGCCTGCAGGCCCTGGGGGTGAAGGCCGAACCGACCCCGGACGGCATCGTCATCGAAGGCGGCGTCATGGGCGGCGGCGAAGTCTGGAGCCACGGTGATCACCGTATTGCCATGTCCTTCAGCGTGGCGTCGCTGCGTGCCAGCGCGCCTATTCGCATCCATGACTGCGCCAACGTCGCCACCTCCTTCCCCAACTTCCTCGGCCTCGCGACCCAATCCGGCATCCGCGTAGCGGAAGAGGGCAAGGCATGAACGCCAACCTGCCCGTAATCGCCATCGACGGACCCAGCGGCTCTGGCAAGGGTACCGTAGCTGGCCTGCTGGCCAAGCGCCTGGGCTGGCGTTTGCTTGATTCCGGTGCGCTATATCGCCTGCTGGCCTTCGCCGCGCGCAATCACGGGGTCGACCTGACCAACGAGGAATCCCTCAAGGTCCTGGCCGCTCACCTGGACGTGCAGTTCAACGCCAAGACCGGTGGTGGCCAGAGCATCATCCTGGAAGGCGAGGACGTCACCGACATCATCCGCTCCGAGCAGGTGGGCGCCGGCGCCTCCCAGGTCGCTGCACTGCCCGCCGTGCGCGAAGCGCTGCTGCAGCGCCAGCGTGCCTTCCTCGAGACCCCCGGCCTGGTGGCCGATGGTCGCGACATGGGCACCGTGGTCTTCCCCCAGGCGCAGCTGAAGATATTCCTTACCGCCAGTGCTGAAGAGCGTGCCCGTCGCCGCTACCTGCAGCTCAAGGGCAAGGGCATGGAGGCCGACCTGAGCTCCCTGCTGAAGGAAATCCAGGACCGCGACGAGCGCGACAGCCAGCGCTCCGTCGCCCCGCTGAAGCCGGCTCCGGATGCGATCATCCTCGACTCCACCAGCCTCAGCATCGAGGAGGTCCAAGGCAAGATTCTCGAAGCCTT
The DNA here is from genome assembly GCF_038440135.1 of Pseudomonas sp. OTU5201. Taxonomy (NCBI): domain Bacteria; kingdom Pseudomonadati; phylum Pseudomonadota; class Gammaproteobacteria; order Pseudomonadales; family Pseudomonadaceae; genus Pseudomonas; species Pseudomonas sp. OTU5201. The sequence continues at coordinate 165,606 of NZ_JASATC010000004.1, forward strand.
CGCTGCCCTCGGCCTGGACGACTGAGCCCAAGCTGAAACAGAAACGCCGCAGTCATCGACTGCGGCGTTTCTGTTTGTGGGACAGGGCCATGGAGACGAGTTCCTTGGCGATGCTTTACAGCCTGGCCGAAGCGTCAGCCGGGGAATTGAGAGGGGCCAGTTCCGGTCGCTGTGCATAGCGCTGCGCCAGTAAGGCACAGACCATCAGCTGGATCTGGTGAAACAGCATCAGCGGAAGAATGAGTACGCCGATGCTGCTCCCGGCGAACAGCACCTGCGCCATGGGAACGCCTGTGGCCAGGCTTTTCTTCGAGCCGGCGAAGAGGATGGTGATGCGGTCTTCGAGGCCGAAGCCCAACCATTTGCCCAGCAGGTGGACGACCAGCAAAACCACGGCCAGCAGCAAGCAGCATCCGGCCGCAACGCCCAGCAGCTTCAGGGCGGGAACCTGCTGCCAGAGTCCGCCGATCACCGCTGCGCTGAATGCGGTATAGACCACCAGCAGGATGCTTCCCTGGTCGACGTTCTTCAGCCATCCCTTGTTGCGGGTCACCCAATTGCCGATCCAGCGGCGGGCGATCTGGCCGGCGATGAAGGGCAATAGCAGCTGGATGCTGATCTTGCGGATAGCCTCGACAGTTGAACCCCCATCCCCGTGAACGCCCATCAGCAAGGCGACCAGCACGGGCGTGATGAAAATGCCAATCAGACTGGACGCGGCGGCACTGCAGATAGCCGCCGGGAGGTTGCCGCGTGCCAGCGAGGTGAAGGCAATGGCCGATTGCACAGTGGCGGGCAGGGCGCAGAGATAGAGGAAGCCCGCGTAGAGCTCGGTTCCCACCAAAGGCAGAAGCACCGGTTTCAGGGCCAGGCCGAGCAACGGGAACAGGCCGAAGGTGCACGTGAATACCAGGAGGTGCAGGCGCCAGTGGCCGGCACCGGCGATCACGGCCTCGCGGGACAGCTTGGCGCCGTGCAGGAAAAAGAGCAGGCCGATGGCGATATTGGTGATCCCGCTGAAGGCCACTGCCAGTTGGCCCTGAGCGGGTAGAAGGGTGGCAGTGGCGACGACGGCAATCAGCGTCAGGGTGAAGTTGTCCGGCAGTAAACGCGAGCGGGCCATGGTGTGAGTCCGATTATTGTCATTGAGGCTCGGGATACTCTAGCCTTGGTGAGGTATGCCGACTAACGCAATAGGGGCAGGAAATGCCTGTAAACGGACAGGGTGTGTGGCCCGAGCGGCAGGTTCCACGACTGGAAAAGCTGCCGCGCCCGCTGTTCGCCCGCAATGAATCGCTGGAGAACGCGGTGGGAACGCCCCGCCATACCCATGCCTGGGTGCAACTGTCCTATGCCATTCGCGGGGTACTGCATGTCTACACCGCAGAAGGGAGCTTCGTCGCACCGCCGCAGCGTGCCGTGTGGATACCGGCGGGCGCGGAGCACGAGGTGTTCAGCTCCCCGCACACGGAAATGCGTAGCCTGTACCTGGACGCCGCAGCCGCTGGCAGCGGGCTCGACAGCTGTCGGGTGATTGAGATCGACGCCCTTACGCGAGAGCTGATCCGGCGCTTCTGCGAACTGCCGGTGGAATATGACGAGAGCGGTGCCGACGGTCGGCTGGCGCAGGTCCTGCTGGATCAACTGCTGGTGGCCCGCGAGGTCAGCTTGTCCTTGCCGTTACCCAGTGACCCTCGGTTGCTGCGGCTGTGCCGGGCGCTGCAGGAAGCCCCTGACGACTCTCGGACGCTGTTGCAATGGAGCGAGGATCTCGGTGCCTCGGAAAAGACCCTTCGGCGGTTGTTCCTGCGTGAAACCGGCCTGACTTTCCGTGTCTGGCGCCAGCGACTGCGGCTGCATGGCTCGCTGGAAGCGCTAGAGCAGGGGCAGCGAGTCACTGAAGTTGCCCTGGCCTGTGGTTACGATTCGACTTCTGCCTTCATCGCAGCATTCCGACAGCACTTCGGCGTGACGCCGGGGGACTTCTTCCAGTCCTGAACCGGGGCACCGACTGCGTCTGGTCCCGGCCGCATTTCTTTTCTCTCCTGCCGACCCCCGCTCCACTTCGCCAAGGGCCAACCGGAACCCACGCACAAAGCCTTCGTCGCCGCGTCGGGCGTCGCAACGCTCGAACGTTTGCGGCTCGCACCGCCACAACACCGGGTAGGGTGACGCGGTGTGCGTCACTGTGAGTCCCCGGCATTCTTTCAATCAATGATGCTTGAGCGCACTGGGCGCCCTTCACATAGTGGGGCGACCACACTCGGGAGAATGGCATTGAGCAACTACCAGAGCTTCACCCGCGAAGATCACGATGGCGTTGCCGTGGTGCGTTTCGATCATCCACCGATCAATCTGGTCGATCGCACCATGGTGATCGACCTGCTGCATCTGGCGAAGAGCCTGGAGGGTGACGCCCAGACCAAAGTGGTGATCTTTCGCAGCGATAATCCCGAATTCTTTCTGGCTCACTATGACCTGGGCAGCCAACTGGATGCCTCGCCGATGGCCTTGCCACCCGGCGTGGCCAGCCCCCTGAGTGGGCTCTTCAGCCGTTTCAGTCGCCTTCCGCAGGTCACTATCGGCGAGCTACGCGGGCGCGCCCGTGGGGCGGGAAGCGAGTTCCTTCTGGCACTGGATATGCGGTTTGCAGCTGAAGAAACTGCCGTACTGGGCCAGCCGGAAATCGGCGTGGGGCTACTGCCTGGCGCCGGCGGCACGGTGCGACTGTCTCAAATGCTGGGCAGGGCTCGGGCGCTGGAAGTCTGTCTGGGCGGCGAGGACTTCGATGCCAGGCTGGCGGAGCGTTATGGCTGGATCAACCGTGCGTTGCCTGGTGAACAGCTCGGTCCGTTCTGCGATGCACTGGCCCGTCGCATCGCGGGCTTCCCGGCCGGCGGAATCGCCAACGTCAAAGCAGTGGTGGAGCGTGTCAGCAGTGCCGACGACGGTGCGCTGGTAGACGAGTCGCAGCGCTTCGTGGCTGACATGCATGCGCCGGAAACCGTTGAACGGGTCCGCTGGATGCTGGCGCAGGGCGGCCAGACCCAAGGCGTGATGGAGCGTGAACTGGGCACCCTTCTAGGGCGTTACCCGCTCCCCTTGAACGAATGATCGGGTCCGTGGCCCGAATGGAATAACGGAATGGCCATACCGTGATTGCGGCATGCCATGCTCCAGACCGCTGCAGGGGGGGGCTGAGCCTGTGATTCCCATGAATCGGCGGCAGGGGTATCAAACCTACGAACTAGAATTTCAGTAAGGCTCCGCAGAGAAGAGCCCCTGGCCGTCGTAGCGGTTTCCCCATCCGCGATTATTCGCGAAGCTTCGGCGGCCCCTTTTAGGGGCGTGAGACATGTTTGCTCCACGATCACTCGGGGTTGAAGCCAGCCACTTTATCAGTCCGACAAGCGCGGCATTCCCTGCCGAACGACCGGACGTGATCACCAGGATGGATTGCTCATTTTCGCTCTGAGCCGGTTCCAACTGCTCACCAGCCGCGCCGTGCGCGTCTTGTCATCGTGTCGGCTATCAGCGGGGCTCGAACGACCCTAAGGACGCGCGAGGCATACCCGATCCAGTGCTGATTGGCGTGGGTTGCCTCACGGCCACGGTTCGCGCCGCGCGCACTTTCGCGTAGCGCGCGAGCCCGACCTTGGTGCCGATCAGCAGGGGGGCTGCGATGACAAACAGCAACGCAACTGCGTTGAACGCTGTGTCGAAGGCAATCACAGTGGATTGGCTCGTCACGGCCCGGCCTAGAAGGCTCGCCGCCGCCCGGCCTGCGGCTGCCGCATCCATCCCTCTCTCCGTCAGCATGGCGGTCGTGTTCGTCAGGCGTTCGATGACCGCGCTCCCTCCTGTGGTGACGTTCGCGCCGAGGATCATGCCATTGGCGACGACGTTATGGTCGATCAGTGTCTGGAGTGCAGCCACCCCCATAAGGCCTCCAAGCTGGCGCCCCGTATTGAAGAGGCCGATTCCGCAGGCGAGGTTTCGGCTGTTGAGGTTGCTGAAAGCGATCAGGGTGATCGAGAGAAACAGGAAGCCAAGGCCCAGGCCGCGCAAGAGGATGGCTGCCATCATGTCGTCCGTGCCGCTCTCGCTGGTCGAACCGGACAGCATCCACATCGCAACCATGATCATCAGGATTCCAAAGGGCACCGTGGCGAACGGCGGAACCCGGCGCACCTGCATGAGAAAGGCAGAAATGAGGAGCGCGCCGATGAAAAACGCACCACTCGGCAACAAGAGCTGCCCAGCATCGGTAGGCGTGAATGCGAGGACTGACAGGGCGAACGTCGGAATCAGGAACGCACTCCCGAACAAGGCGGCGCCAGCGACGAAACTCACGATGAAAGCAAAGGAAAAATCGTCCGATCCGAACAGGGTGAAGTCGAGCAGACGCTGACCTCTGGCCAACACCTGCTGGCCGAGAAATGCCAGCAGCGCCGCTGCACCGATCACCGTCAGCCACAGGATGTGAGGCTCCTCGAACCAGTCCCATCGACTGCCCTGGCTGAAGACGTAGCTGAAACAGAACAGGGCGGCCGCGATCAGTGAAAAGCCGATCCAGTCGAATCGACGGCGCCGGATATTGCTGGGCATCGGGCAGTCTGCGATCAGCAAAAGTCCGGCGGCTGCCAGGGCAACCGGCACAATGCTGAAGAAGATCCACGTCCAGGATTGGCTATCGATCAACCACCCTTGAAGCGCCGGTGCGATAGTCGCCGGCGCGACAACGGCCCCCATGGCAAACAGGGCTTGCAGGATTGGCTGATGGGCGCGCGGGTAGGCGAGGAAAAGGATCGTCTGGCCCGCGACCAGCAGGGTGCCGCCGCTGAAGCCCTGAATGATGCGAAGCGCGACCAGCAGGTCCAACCGAGCGGTGATGCCGGCAATGCCGCACGCCAGGCCCATGAGCAGGGTGGCGGTGATCATCACATGACGCGGATTGAACCGGTTCAACAGCCAGGGGGCGGTCATGAACCCGATAAGCTTGAGCGCGGTGTAGCCGACATCCAACCACGCAAACTCATCAGGCGTTGCATAGGTGTCGCCGATGATGTCGCTTCGTCCGAGCGACAGAACCGTGCTGGCGATCGCTTCCGTCAGCGTGGCAATCAAAATGCCCGCAATCAGCAGGACTCCGGTCGTCGACCGGCTGTCGTTCAGTGCGGTGAAAGCAACGCTGGTCATGAGCCGCTCCCGCCTGCTACTTCGACGCGTGCGGACAAGCCAGGCACGATGCGCCCCGGCAATGGATTGTCGGTAAAGCGGATCTTTACCGGAACGCGCTGCACGACACGGACGAAGTTACCTGTTGCGTTGTCTGCGGGAAGCAAGCTGAACGCCGACCCGCTCCCAGGCGCAAAGCTGTCGACCACGCCTTCGAGTACCCCGCTCGGGTATCCGTCGATGGTGATGCGCACACTCTGGCCGGGCCGGATATTTTCGAGTTGCGTTTCCTTGAAGTTCGCCACGACCCACACATCATTGACCGGAACGATATCCAGCAAGGAAACGCCCGGCGTAACGAAGCGGCCGATGCGGACCTGGCGGTTGCCGATAACCCCGCCCACTGGCGCGCGTACCACGGTGCTGTCGAGATCGATCTGGGCGAGATCGCGCGCTGCCTGCGCCTGTGTCACGGCAGCAACGGCAGCCTCCCGCCGGGCCACCAGGACGACGATGCGCTGCTGCTCCGCCTCTACCGTTGCGGAAGCGGCCGAGAAGGTGGCCTCGGCGCGCGATCGTGCCGCGTCGCTTTCATCGACGAGCGCTTGGCTGACCGCGTTGCTGCGGATGAGTTTGCGGCTGCGATCGTGGGTCTTGATCGCCAGATTCATCTCGGCCACGGCCGAGCGTTTCTGCGCCTCGGCCTGTCGAATCAGGGCACGTTGGAGCTTGGACTCAGCATCGACATTGGTCAGGCGAGCCTGGGCAGCTATGACATTCGCTGTTGCTTGCGCAAGCCGTGCGCGGTAGTCCCGATCATCGATCCGGAACAGGACGTCACCCGCCTGGACGGTCTGGTTGTCCGCGACCTCTACCACAGTGACATAGCCGGCTACCTTGGCGGCGAGCGAGGTGACGTCGCCGCGGACATACGCGTTATCGGTCGAGGTCGCGCCGCTCGAGCGAGCCATGGCCCATCCGGCCGCCACGACCACCAGGGCGCCGACGCACAGCAGCACGCCGATCGTCGTTCTCTTGTTTTGCTGCGCCGCTGCGACACCGATCTCGGAGTTTGTGCCGGTGGCAATGGCGACGTTGTCCTCGAGCGATTTCATTTTCTTGTTTCCTGTTAATGACCAATGACCTGCCGCCGGGCTGTCGAACGTCGATCAGGGCGTTGATCGGATCACTTCGTCGGGTTGATTCGTAGACGGGAGGCTCAGCGCCCCGCTTGGGCTGTCTGCCGGCCGAGCCAGTCCTCGAAGCGAATCGCGCCGAGGCTCGGGTTCTTGCCGGGGGTCAGCGATTGATCGTCGAGAAGGGAGCCGAAGTAACGGGCGCGCACGTCCGGCACGACCTTGCGCGTGTCCTGCGATGCCCGCAGGAAGCGCCGGATCAGTTCGTCGAGCGGCATGGCCTCGGGCCCGGCGACTTCGACCGAGCCATTGACTGGCGTTTCGAGCGCGACATCGGCGAGCGTCGCCGCCACGTCGTCCGACGCCATCGGCTGTATCAGCGCCGGCGACAGGTGAAGCTCCTCGCCGACGATGGCCGACTGCGCAATGCCGCCGACAAACTCGAAGAACTGCGTGGCATGCAGGATGGTGTAAGGAATACCGGACGCCTTGATCAGGTTCTCCTGCGCGACCTTCGCCCGGAAATAGCCGCTTTCGGGAAGCCGTTCGCTCCCTACGATCGAGAGTGCAACATGATGGTGAACACCCGCGGCCGCTTCGGCAGCCAGCAAGTTGCGGCTCGACGTTTCGAAGAAATCGAGGACGGCCTGGTCCTCCCACGACGGCGCGTTCGCCACGTCGACGACGATCTCGGCCCCTTCCATCGCGTGGGCCAGGCCCTCGCCGGTGAAACTGTTCACGCCCGTGCTGGGGGCGGCTGCGAGTACGTCATGGCCGCGCTCGCGAAGGTTCTTCACAAGTTTCGATCCGATGAGGCCGGTGCCTCCAATGACGACGATCTTCATGGGGTCTCTCCGCTTCTCGACGGCAACCATTGCTGTCGGTGTAGAGAGAGGGTGCCTGTGCCCCCCAGGGAAGTCCTTGTGCCGGCCTTGAGTTTCCCGTTGGAGAAGCTTGGTTTTTCGTCCAAAACCCACTGCTGGAGCGGCCTCCTTCTTGGACGGTGCGGCTCGCCAAACCCTGCCGTATCATCCATTGCAGAGACCAACCAGCAGTCGCCTTGGACAGGGAAGCCAGGGCACTCGTCAAGGGGATACTGACGTTGCAATTCGCGTTTGGAGACTACGTGCTTGATCAGGAGCGCCGGGAATTGACCCGGCGCGGGCAAGTCGTGGCAGTCGGGCCACAGGTCTTCGATCTGTTGCTGCAACTGGTCAGAAACCGCGATCGCGTGGTCAGCAAGGATGACCTGCTGGAGGCCGTGTGGGGCGGCCGGATCGTCTCGGAGTCGACGATTACCAGCCACATCAATGCGGTTCGCAGGGCTATTGGCGATACCGGCGAGGAGCAGCGCCTTGTTCGGACAATCGCCCGCAAGGGCTACCGCTTCGTCGGCGAGATCAGGGCCAGCGAGATCGGGGAAGCGCGACAGCCCGACCGGCCAGGCAGCGACGAACTCGCGCCCGTCGACCCGCAGGAAACGCCTCCATCCGCGCTCGTCCTCCCGGACAAACCCTCCATTACCGTCTTGCCCTTCCAGAACTTGAGCGGCGATCCGGAGCAGGATTATTTCGCCGACGGCGTGGTGGAGGACATCATCGGCGCCCTGTCGCGTATCCGCTGGTTGTTCGTCATCGCGCGCAATTCGAGCTTCACCTACAAGGGCCGGGCAGTGGACGTTATGGACGTCGGCCAGGAACTCGGTGTGCGCTACGTGCTGGAAGGTAGCGTGCGCAAGTCCGGGAACAAGGTGCGCATCACCGGACAGCTGATCGACGCGACGACCGGGGCACATATCTGGGCGGAGCGCTTCGAGGGAACGCTCCACGACATCTTCGAACTGCAGGATCAAATAGCCGAAAGCGTCGTCGGCGCAATCTCGCCGCAGCTCGAACGGGCGGAAATCGAGCGTGCCAAGCTGAAACCAACGGAAAGCCTGGACGCCTACGACTATTACCTGCGCGGCACAGCGAAGTTGCACAACGGCACCCGGGACGCCATCGAGGAGGCGCTGCGGCTGTTCTACAAGGCCATCGAACTCGACCCGGAGTTTGCCTCAGCCTATGGCATGGCCGCCTGGTGCCACTTCTGGCGCAAGTTGAACGGCTGGATGAGTGACCGTACGCTAGAGATTGCCGAAGGCGCTCGGCTTGCACGTCTGGCGGTGGAACTGGGCCGCGATGATGCGGTAGCGCTGACCCGCGGCGGGCATGCACTGGGCCATCTTGCTGGCGATATCGATGGCGGCATAGCGCTGCTCGACAGGGCCCGCCTGCTTAACCCCAACCTCGCCCCGGCCTGGTACCTGGGCGGCATCCTGCGCGCCCTGCGCGGTGAAACAGACACCGCGATCGAGAACCTGACCCATGCCACACGCTTGAGTCCTCTGGATCCGGAAATGTTCAGGATGCAGGTAGGGATGGCGCTCGCGCACTTCTTCGCCGGGCGCTTCGATACCGCTGCAGACTGGGCGGAAAAGGCGTTGGGAAATTTGCCCAGCTTCCTGGCTCCCGTGGCCCTGGTGGCGGCCAGTCACGCACTCGCCGGACGAATGGACAAAGCGCAGCAGGCGATGCAGCGCCTACGCCAGTTGGACACCTCCTTGCGCCTTTCCAACCTGACGGACTGGCTGCCAATCAAGCGGCCTGAAGACCTCGCACTGTTCGCCAATGGGCTGCGCCTGGCCGGGTTGCCCGAATGACACGGCGCTGACTGGCCCTTGCCGGTTTCTCGCAGTAGCTCGGTGCCCCAGCGATTCGTTCGTCTCGGGTCGGGTGAGGGGCGGAGCGCTGTTCATTTGGATGGCGGCTGGCGGAAGAGCCACCCTCCGCACAATTCCAACCCCTCGCGCCCACAAGTCGGGCGAGCGCAAAGAACAACCAGGCAAGCACGGACACGTAATTGGATGGGTTGAGGCACGAAACCCATCGGTGGACAGGATCAGTTTCGCCTTCTCGAACAAGCCTCAGGTCCGGCAGCCAGCGAAGCACGCTCGCCGATGAAATCCCGGCGGCCTTGTACATGCTGCGTGAACTGCAGCAGTTCAGTTCGCTCTGACTCAGCAAGCTTTATCGATATGGCGGGGTGGCCTGTCTTCATTATCTGCTCCTTCGATGGCGATTTAGATTGCCTGTAAGTGAGCACAGTATGAATAGACGTTTTGACCCACTACACCAGGGTCATAAGCTCCCTGGCCTCATCTATAAGAAAGTCGAGCCTCCAACTGATTGGAGTGATTTCTCTTGGTTGTTTTTCGCAGCTGACTCGAGCCCTCTGCGTTGAGAGAAGTCTTGTCTGGTAAAAATGATTATTGGTTTTTTATTTTTTGTTATTTTCCTACGTATCTTGCCTATGCCTTTGTGGTTATTTTACCGGTGGCTGTAGGAATTTTCTTTAATTTTGCTAAAGGCTCGAAAATCATCTGAGTTGGGTTGTTTGGTTGGTTTTCTGAGTATATAAAACCGCTCGTTGGTGTCAGGTCGTAATGAAAGGCTTGGTACTGATTCGATTGGTAAGTCGCTTGAAGTCGCTTTTTAGCTCTAGGGCGGTTATGTCTTTCGAATAAAAAGTTATGTGTCGTGCATGGCTTTTCGATTTGTTCAGTGGGGTCGTGGTTGATTCGGCTTCGTGGACATTCGATTGATTTGCTCAACTCTACGCCTCAAGGAGTCATTTCCCTATGTTGAAAAGAACGCTACTCGGCGCTGCTGTTGCTTCGGCCCTCTTTGCTGGAACTGCTACTGCGGGTGTCGTCGCAATTACTTCGAGCCCCTCTCTGGAAGCTAACTCGCCGGGTGCGCTCGAGCAGTACGCGTCGCCGCAAGCCAACTACAAGGCGGGTCTGAGCGTTGAAAGTGGTGCCGGTCTTGAGAGCGCTGCCGCGAACATTACCTTGGCTCAGGAGATCTTCGGTAACAAGTCAGAAGAGTCCACCTTTGAGCTTCCTAGTGTCACGTATGTTATCGATCCGACCAAAGCCGCAATGGCTGAAGAAGGTCACACAGTCAAGCTAACCTTGGGTCGAACCGTCGTGCGGTTCGCCAAGGCTGTTACGCCAAACCAGATCCAGATTGCAGGTTTGGCTGAGGGTACAGGCTTCACTATCGCCACAGGTAGTGGCGCCTCGGATAACGTACTTGAGCTGCGTTTGAATCGGGAGGGTGCGGATCAGGTCAAGCGATCCCATACCATCCATTTTAACTTCCGTACGCCTAGCAGTCTGGATAGCACGCCGGCTAAGGTCACCAATATGCGTGCCCCACTCCAGGGTGACGCAACCTTTATATCGGGCTCTTGGAACCCGAAGGTCAGCTTGCTTGAAGATCCGCTGAACGAGTTGCGATTCGAGGTAACGGTCTCTGCGCAGTTCGACACCACTACCGGCACAGTGGGAGGGGATCCGGCAAATAATGACTCTGCCGAGCCCCTGAAGATCTTCACGTCTCTTCCGGCCGTTTACTGGGATGTGCTGAGTACAAATCAGTACGGGCAGCACCGTGTTCCGCATCCGCTGGATCTGAACAACCAGGATCGGTCTTTCGATGCGAGCGTCTCTGTCGGTAGCGCCAACAGCGCGTCTTATGGCAGTAACTATGCTCGCCTTGGTGCAGTAAGGCTCGGCATCAACAAGGATGTATTGAACGAGGCTGGTCGTACCGTCTTTGGTTTTGCAGGCGGTGACAAGGTTACTAGTACTTTGACTGGTAACTTCAGTGGCATCAGTGACGTTGGTATTACTTCCCAGACCTGCGAAGAGTTTGCTGCGGCCCCGAGCGCTGCCGTCAAGTACTGGAACGCTGCTGCCATTAAGGCTGCCTTAGATGGACAGGGGAATGCAACACTGCCGGTCAGCTTCGATAATGCCAATATCAACCAGGTCTACAACGTCTGTGTGAAAGCCTCCGGGTCTGTGCCCATGCAGGCATTGCAGCGGTTCGATGTGGGTGACCTAAAGGTCGATTTCGAGAACGTTCGATATGTGGATCGAACCATTCCAGGCAATCGACTCGATGAGTTCTGGAAGAACAGCTGCGTAGCCAGCCTGTTCAACCTGCCAAGTTCCAGCGTGTCTGACCAGTTTTTCATTCGTCTGACCAACACTAGCGATGATGGTCGCAATGGCAAAGTACGCGGCATTCTGTTCGACCAGAACGGCAAACGCTATCCGGCTAACGGCAGCAGTTATCTGGTTGATAGCACCGGCAAGACTGAGCTCAAGGCGCATGAAACAGGCGTCTATACCGTGGCCGAAGTCGCCAAGGCGTTTGGTGTCGATGGTTCCAGTTGGAATGGCGTTAACGGCAGGGCGCGTCTCGTGCTCGAGGGCGAGTTTCCAACTTGTGAAGCGCTGGGTCTGATCCGCTCCGCCAATGGCACGATCACCAATATGACGTCCACCACTCAAGGAAACTTCAACGAAGACGGCTCCTCTACCTCTGAGAACCACAAGGCAGGTAACAATCGCAACTAAGTTGCTAAAAGGGAGGCGATCTTAGATCGCCTCCATCTATTTTTTGGTGTGGAGGTCGTTACATTGTGTTTGCTCTGGGTTTTTGTTTGAAGGGTTTTTCTAGTGTGGATTTTGTGCGAGTGTGAGTATGCGTGTACTGGTAACAGGGGGTGCTGGATTCATCGGTTCTCACGTGTTGGTGGATCTAGTGCACCAAGGAGCGCATGTCGTTGTTCTTGATAATTTGACGAATAGCTCTGTCAAGTCAGTGTTGCGGGTTGAAAGAATCACCGGGGCCTCCATTCGGCTAGTCGTAGGCGATGTTCGAGATCAAAGTCTTATAGAGAACCTGCTGCTTGGGGAGGAGATTGACTCCGTTATTCATCTGGCGGGATTGAAGGCTGTTGGTGAGAGTTGCAAGATACCCCTTGGGTATTATGAGAATAATGTCCAGGCGGCGGTTTCTCTTTTAAGGGCTATGGAGAATTGCCGGGTCTTTAATTTGGTATTTAGCTCGTCTGCGACTGTGTATCGAATGCCTACGCCATTACCTCTTTCAGAAGACTCTCACGTGGGTAAGTGCAATAGTCCTTATGGTCGGAGCAAGCTCATGGTTGAAAGCATGCTCCGTGATCTTTCCCACGCTGATCCTCGTTGGTCAGTTGCGTTGCTGCGTTACTTCAATCCGATCGGCGCACATGAAAGCGGACTTATTGGAGATGACCCAAATGGGATTCCCGATAACCTGCTTCCGTTCGTAGCTCAGGTTGCAATTGGACGTCTAGGAAAGTTGGTCATCCATGGCGGTGATTATCCCACTGCCGATGGTACTGGCGTCAGGGACTATATCCATGTGTGTGACCTCGCATCCGGACACGTCAAGGCTCTCGAGTACCTTGAACGCCACACCGGTTGCCATACCTGGAACCTTGGGACTGGCATCGGATACTCTGTCTTGGAGGTTGTCGCCGCTTTTGAGCGTGTGTCTGGTAAGCGCATTCCGTATGAGATATCGGCGCGTCGCTCGGGTGATGTGGCAGCCTGTTGGGCGGACGTTTCTAAGGCCAAGCGCGAGCTTGGCTGGAAGGCGGTGCGCGGGTTGGATTGCATGGTTGCTGATACGTGGCGCTGGCAGTCGAAGAACCCTAGTGGCTACGCGTGAACGCTTTGTCTTCAGAGCGAGAGGTTCCGTTCCGCAGATTGGCGCTCGTATCCAATCAGGCCTTTTCACTATGCAATTTCCGTAGTGACTTCATCCGCGAAGTTGTCAGCAGAGGAGTACAGGTATACGCATTTGCACCGGATTACGAATCTGAGACGCGAAGCCGGGTAGAAGCGCTAGGTGCTATCCCTGTTTCATTCGCACTCTCGCGGGCGAGCATGAATCCTGCGCGGGAACTTCTAATTGTCCTGAAACTGATGCGCAAGTTTTCGGAGCTGAACGTGGACGCAGTCTTCAGCTTCTTCATCAAGCCTGTTATTTATGGCGGAATTGCTGCTTGGCTTGCCGGCATTCCGTTGCGTTACTCAATGATCGAAGGTGCGGGATATGTATACTCGGGCGGCGGGCGCGATTCTATTCTTCGTTTCTTCCTTCGGCATATTGTCACTCGAGCGATTAGGTTGAGCCTTGGCTTTTCCCGGCGTGTTTTCCTTTTGAATCAGGATGACTTCAACTTGTTCATCACACCGAAAATGGCGCGCTCCGGCAAAGTGGTGGTACTTCCCGGCATTGGTGTTGACCTTGATTACTTCTCTCTAAGCCCGGCCGTGCAGGCGCCTATCACGTTCGTCCTGGTCGCGCGTTTGCTCAAGGAAAAGGGGGTCTATGACTTCGTCGCGGCTGCTCGCCTCGTGAGATCGAGGAACAAGTTCGTACGTTTCCTGATCGTAGGAGGTATCGACCAGCACCCCAGTGCAGTTCCCTACGCAGAGATCAGACAGTGGGTTGATGAGGGCCTGATACAGTGGCCCGGCCATGTTGCAGACGTAAAGAGCTGGGTAGAAAATGCCAGCGTATTCGTCCTCCCGTCGTATTACCGGGAAGGGCTGCCGAGAAGTACTCAGGAGGCCATGTCACTGGGAAAGCCGATCATCACCACGGATTGGATTGGCTGTCGAGAAACCGTCATGGATGGTGTGAACGGATTCTTGGTTCCAGTCAGGGACCCAACAAGTTTGGCTGCAGCCATGTTCAGGTTCATCGAGCGACCAGCCCTAATCAACAGCATGGGTGCAGCCAGTCGTTGCCTTGCCGAACAGCGCTACGACGTTTCAGTCATCAACAGCACGGTTTTGTCGGCGCTGTAAGTTTTATCTTCGTAGGCGAATCCTATGCGAATACATGAACCCGCGCTCGTTGCTAGCGGAATCAGCAAGTGCTTTCGGGCTTATCAGTCTTCCCGGCATCGCTTACTGCAAGCTCTGTTTGGTCGGCGACGAAAGCTCTATGACGAGTTCTGGGCATTGCAGGACGTTAACTTCCGGGTGTCTCGCGGTGAGGTCGTAGGCATCATTGGGCGCAATGGATCAGGGAAGTCCACGCTGCTTCAAATTCTGGCCGGCACGCTGCGGCCCACTAGCGGCCAAGTTGCCCGTTCCGGGCGCGTTGCTGCCTTGCTTGAGTTAGGGGCGGGGTTCAATCCTGATTACAGCGGGCGAGAGAACATCTTGTTCAATGCGCGGCTGCTGGGTCTGTCTAACCAGGAAATCATGGAAAAGCTTGAGGCCATCATCCGCTTCGCCGATATCGGAGCTTTCATAGATCGTCCGGTCAAGACTTATTCCAGTGGAATGTTCGTGCGCCTGGCCTTTGCCATCAGTGCTCATGTGGACGCTGAACTACTGATCATTGACGAGGCTCTGGCAGTGGGTGATGCGGCGTTTCAATTCAAATGTCTCACCAGGCTCGAACAGTTGCTCCAGCAAGGCGTCACCGTTTTGCTGGTGTCCCACGATGTCCAGATGATCAAGAGCTATTGCAGTCGGGCGGTGTATCTGCGTGATGGGATCGTAATGTTCGATGGCGATTGCCAGATGGCAACCGAACTCTACCTTCGCGACAGCGTCGAAACCGATCGCGCTGAACTGGCCTCTGGACGCATGCAGTCGTCGAAGGCACTGGGTTGTGATGGTATTGGCTATGGCAATGGACTGGGTCATATCGATTTGGTTCGGATGGGTGTGGGAAGCCAGGTACGCGACTACTTCGAGTCCGGGGAGCGGATCTGGATCGAGTTACAGGCCTATGTGGGCGTCCCTGTATCTGTTCCCAAGATCACGCTGACCATTCGTGACCAGCGTGGGTACAACTTGTACGGCGTAAGCAACCTGTTGCTAGGCACCCCATTGAGTGTCGAGCCGGATGGCAGCATACGCACGCGCATCAGCTTTAACTGCGATCTACAGGCGGGTGAATACGCGGTGACTCTTCGCTTAGAGCGATCCTTGTCCGAGTCACTTTGCGAGCTACTGGACAAACAAGTGAGTGCGGCCACGTTTACCGTCATGAATCCCCGCAAGCATTTCGACGCCGTGGTCAATCTGCATGGCGCCTTCGAACCCATCACCTCATTGCCTGCCTGCGGGACGTCATTGTGAAGTCTTCCAACCCGACAGCCGTTACGCTGGTTTTCGTCGTTCATGGTGGCGAGCTAGAAGTCAAGGCAGCCATATTGGCGGCCTCGCTGCGCGAGGTGTTTGGCTTTTCAATCACTATTCTTGCCGCCTTGCCTGTTTCGTCTTCATCATGGGGCGACTTGAGCGATGCATCCCGACGCCTTTACCGACGTTTATCTATTCCCCTGATTCCGATCGAGAACCCTTTCGGCACCCGTTATCCCATCGGCAATAAGTTCGCAGCGTTGGCGCTTGGGCCGGAAAATGGGCACACGCTGTTTCTCGACAGTGACATGATTTGCCTGAGGGCGTTCGACTTAGAGCTCTTCTGCAACGTCGATGCCGCCCTCAAGCCCGCAGACATGGCACTCGTGCCGAGCGAACTAGGCTATTGGCGCTTCCTCTACGCAAATGCCGGGCTGGAACTGCCTGATAATCGGGTCGTGACCACGTGTACCGAAGAAGTAATACCGGCGTACTTCAACGCTGGGTTCATTCTAGTGCGCAATGCCAGGAGTTTCTCCCGACGTTGGTTGGAGATTGCAGAGCAAATCGATGGCGATGAAACCATAAGCCACAAAATGCCTTGGCTGGACCAGTTGGCACTACCGGTCGCCTTGAAAGCAGAGCGATATCGCACTCGCATACTGGGTGAACGGTTCAATTACCCTCTTCACATCAAGACGTTACCGGCTGATGGGGTGTTGCCGTTCTTGTGTCACTACCACGACTTTGGTTCACTGGTTCGTGAGCCCGAGGTGCACGCCAGTCTGACTACGTTGCTGTCTACCTTCCCTGAACTGCGAGAAGTAGTGTCCGCAAACGGTGACTGCCATCTTTCACAGCTCCAGCCTCATTTCCCACGACCGCATGCCGGGGCCCGCGAGCCCATCCCTGCAGCGCACACCGATCTGGTCCTGACTGGTATTCCTCGTAGTGGCACGAGCTACCTCTGTCGCCTACTTTCGGAACTGCCGGACACCGTCGTGCTCAATGAGCCGCCCCAGGCACTCGACCTGTTGAAGGCCACTCCTGCGCCCTGGGCGTTGCCGCGCTACTACGCAGAATTGCGGCGCGACATCCTGTCTGGGAAACCGGTGCCAAACAAGCATGTAGACGGGCAACTGATTGACGATACTGCTCGTGGAGTCGACCAGTCCTCGGATTATTTCCCCTCTGTGTCCGGTCCGTCGTTTAGCCTGGCAACCAAGAACACGCTGGGCTACCTGTCGCGTCTGCGGCTGATTCGCAAGGTAATGCCCAAGGCAATGTTCATTGTGTCTATCCGACATCCCTACGACACCTTGAGTTCTTGGTCGAGCACGTTCCAACACCTGCGCCACGCCGACATCGCGAGTCAGCCGTTGGGAAATCCCGATGACCCTTGCCTAACAGGTTGGCAGCGCAAAGCACTGCTGGCCATCATCGCCACTGAGAGTTTGACGGTTCGGCGTGCATTGTGGTGGCGATACTTGGCATTGCAGGTCGAGGACGCGGCGGACTTTGCCCAGGTGTTGCGGTACGAAGACCTGGTTGAGGCCCCAGGTAGCACGCTTGAGGCATGCATACGCAGTCGTATCACAGTTTCTTCGAAGCCAAGGGCCTGGTGCAAAGGGCTTGCGCTCGACGAACAAGACCTCGTGGCAAGCATCGTCCACGATGTCGCAGAACGCTTCAACTACAGCCTGTAATACCAGGGGGGCTGTCTATGCCTGATATCAGTTTGGTCATGAACTTTCATGCCGAGGGAGTACAGGCTCATTGGAGCCTGCTGGGGTTTCAGCGCATGCGTGACCATGCGTTGCGCTGCAATCTAAATGTGCAATTGATTGCAGTGCTTGATCGGTCCGATGCGGACACCCGGCGCATGGTAAGCGGGCATTCGGTGTTGTGCGCGGGAGACAAGGTTCTTGAGGTGGAGCACGGTGATCTGGGACTCTCGCGGAATGCGGGCGTGGCGTGCGCCGATGCCTTGCATGTCGGCTTTTTGGATGGCGATGACTACTGCTCGGCGAACTGGTTGGTGGAGGCGCTGCGCGCGGTGACCGCTGCAGGCCACCGCATCGTGGTCCATCCCGAATACACCCTCAGCCACGGCACCTGCCAATTGATTGGTCGATCGGTTGACCAACTCGTCGAGGATTATCCCCTAGATAGCTGCTTCAAGCATCACCCCTGGGTTTCGGTCGTGTTTGCGGCGAAATCCGTGTTCCTGGAGATTCCCTATCGGGAGACTCGAGTGCTGGAAACCGGCTATGGATACGAGGACTGGGATTGGAACCTGCAAGTCGTGGCGTCTGGCCGGAAGCATACCCTGGCCGCGAAGACCTGTCTGTTCTATAGACGCAAGGACCAGTCGATGCTGGTTGCCATGAATGCACGCAAGGCATTGGTGCGGCCTGGTCCATTCTTCGACGGTTGGCCGTTCGACTGAGCCGCCCTCGTCAAGAGTTCATCCAAGCATACTGGCGTATGCGCCATTCAGTATCGCGCCTTCGACTTGGTGGCGTTCTGTTTGTAAGTGAGTCATCACATGAGTTTCGAGTACAGAGTCAAAGCCTGTGCCTTGCACCTGTTGCAACCCCTTTATCGACCTCTGCTTGGTGAGCTGCGTCGTTTTCTATCCGATCGGCAGGTGCAGCGATTCCAGCGGTTGTGCGAGCGCATCAGAGACCGTCTGGCCCAGGACTCGACGCAACATTCCGCGGCCGCGCCTGCATTACTCCCTGATTGGATCGTGGAGGAGATGAAGGCCTTGGCCAGAATTGAGCCCGGACTGTATCCATCTGAGGAAAAAGTGCGCAGTTTCACGTATTGGACGGCTCCGATCGACAATGCTGCGGGGCAGCTGTATCGAGCATGCGTGGCTGATTTTCTCGAACCGGCGCCGGATTTAGTGTTCCTCATACCGCATCTGCAGCGTGGGGGAGCTGATCTTGGAATACTTCATCATGTTCGGCTTTGTACCGAGATGGACTTGCGTGTGACGGTCGTGACGACGCGGGATGTGGTTTCGCCCTGGCTCAATCGACTGCCGGAACAGGTTCGGGTAGTCGAGTTCGGGAGGTTGAGCCACCTATTGAGCGGGTTGGATCGGCGGCTCGTGTTGATTCGGCTGTTGCTGCAATGCCCGGCGAAACGCATTCATCTGATCAACTCACAACTGGGGTGGGAGGTACTAGAAAACTATGGAAAATCCCTGCTAGCGGAAGGTAAGCGCGTCTACGCCAGCCTGTTCTGCGATGACATCGACGTTGAGGGGGTGCGACGCGGCTATGCCAGTGAGTTCCTACCGAAGACCTGGGGACACTTGGCAGGACTGTTCTCCGACAACCAGACCTTCCTAGACGAGATCATTGCACGTGATGGGTTTCCGCGTGAGCTGACCCATCTACTTTACTTCCCTACCGATATCCGTCCTGACCAAAACTTCGCGAAGGGGGGCACCATCCTCTGGGCAAGTCGGATTTCGCCGCAAAAAGGTCCTGAACTGCTCTACGAAATTGCGCTTGGGTTGCCGGAGTTCATATTCGATGTCTTCGGCGAAGCGGATGCCGCGTGCAATCGGGGCCTGTTGAGAAAGTTGAAACGCCTGCCCAATGTTCGTCTGCAAGGGCGCTACGACTCTTTCGAGGCGATTGTCCGGCGTGGCCATCACTCGATGTTGTTGTACACCTCACGCTACGACGGACTGCCCAACGTCCTCCTCGAGGCCACCGCAGCCGGACTGCCCATCGTGGCTGCCGATGTTGGAGGTATTGCCGAGTTCATCCGTGACGACACGGGCTATCTGATAGGAAAAGAGGCTGCGGCCGGGGACTTTGTGATGGCGATCAGGCGCCTGCTGGCGGATCCTGGGCAAGCCATGCGCAAGGTCGAGTGCGCCCGCGATCTGCTGGAACAGCGACATGCCTGGCGCTCATTCACACAAGCAGTCTGCGCGATACCCGGGTATCTGGCCGCCGATGAGCCGTTCACTCCGGCTGCCAGGCAGACTGCACCTGGGCAAATTGTGCATCAGGGACACTAATTCCTGTGTTGTTCCAGCCACTGCTTCGATTGATGTTTGCTGTCCGCCCAGCGCTTCGCGCCTTACTGGGCGCTTGGGGAAGGCGGTTGGCTGCTCGCATCGTTGGTGTGGGTACAAACGTCCGTGTCGCTGAATTCGGCACCACTGCGCCATGGGATAGCCGCAACCCTTTAGTGAGCGTGATTATCCCCTGTTACAACCATGGCCCGTACCTGCCTAGGAACTTCGCAAGCCTGGCGGCGCAGAGCCTCCAAGACTACGAAATGATTCTGGTAGATGACGGCTCCACCGATCCGGCGACGGTCGAGTACATCGATGGGTTGGATTTGTCTCGGGTAACCGTGATTCGCCAGGCCAATGCCGGGCCCGCTTCAGCGCGAAATGCGGGCATTGAGCAAGCGCGCGGACGCTATATCTGCTGCCTGGATGCGGATGATTACGTGGCGCCAACCTATCTGGAGAAGTGCCTCCTGCTCCTCGAAGGCAATACCGGAATTCGCCTCGCCTACAGCTGGGTCAGGCTGGTAGGCAAGGAACAACGCTTGCATCGCGTGGCTGATTTCGATCCCGGCCTTCTGCGCTATTTCAATCCGATTTGTTCCGCAGCGGTATTCCATCGTGCGGATTGGCAAGCTGTTGGTGGCTTCGATGAAGCACGCGAAACGATGTACGAAGACTGGGACTTCTGGATATCCCTCGCCCGTATCGGTGTGCGCGGAAAGGTCATAGAAGAAGCCTTGCTGTTCTATCACCAGCAACCAGGCTCGCGACTGCGGGAGGGGAATCGCCGTGGGGCGCAATCTTACGCACGAATGCGGGCGCGTCACCTAGAGTTCTATCGCCGGACCATTGTGCGAATGCTGTCCCAAGGCTACTTCGAAAAATGGACACGGACGCCCTTGGCAAACCTGTCTCGTGCCGAGCAGTACGCGCCTGTTGCGCCTTGTGCGGTACTCGCTGTCATCACCCACTGTTCGGAATGGACGGAGTGGAGACGTTGGCTGAGCACAGTAGACGCATCTGACACGTTCTTCGTCATAGTTTGTGAGTGCGCGAGCATACCTGCCTGGCTACTTGCCCGGGCAGATGAAACCTACTGGTTGGAGAGTCTGCTGCATCCAACACAATGGCCGGACTTCATCGAAACCTTTAAGCGCACCAGAAGAATTTCCCGGGTGCTGCCGAACCCCATGGTGGTCACGGGGGGGCTCGAGTGAACAGCCTGCGGCGAAGGGACACTTTTGTCTTGGTGCCCGTGCTTGCGATGCTTGCCGGGCAAGACTGTAGTGTTGACGAGTTTGAACGAATTGCTGTCTTCCTGATGGGGCAGACACTGCAGGACTGGGAGTGGCTACATGGCTCCGGTGCTGAAGTCAAAGGCCTGATAAATGTCGGTTGGGCGGTGATGGAACTTCCCCGCAGGCCGTGTGCAATGCGGGCGATTGCCTTGGAGGAAAGCGTCTGGCTCCAATTGGACCGTCCTAAAGCACGGTGGTTAGAGCTGATGGACGGCGTGAATGGTACCGACTGGTCCCGCGGTGGACATTCCTTGCCGAGTGGCGAAGCGTTCATAGCCCTGAACGATCAGCCCCATTGCGATCCACGTGCGTCAGTAGTACATGCTTCCCGCCTGCGAGGCGGCAGGAAGCGCAAGCTGTTGCTGGTGGCCTGGTTAGAATCCGGTGAGTGGGATTGCCGCAATGGGAGTGACCTCACCTATCCGGCCCACCAAGGCTGGTATCTCTCAGTGGTCGCCAGCCTAGCGTCGGAGCATCGTTGGCTGGTGCAATGGTCCGTGTTTCGATGGACTGCACATTTTCGCTGGCAGCGATTGCTGGCCAGGTATTGGCACTTGCCGCACATCCTCGAACGTTGCGCGCGGGCGATGTACGTGGCGCAGGTGTTCGGTATCCACAGGCCGTGGAATCAGGTCTGGAGTAAGTGATGATTCGAGGAATGAACGGCGGCAAAACCCGGGTATTGGTAGTCTTGGGTATGCATCGCTCTGGAACCAGTCTGCTTTCGGCAGGGTTGGAAGTCTTCGGGGTGGATTTTGGGGACAACCTGATACCCCCACGAGAGGACAATCCCCGAGGCTATTGGGAAGACGCCCGATTGGTGGCGCTGAACGACGAGATACTTGCTGCCTGTGGCTTCGCCTCGGGTGACGTGGGGCTGGACCTTGAGCGCATGATGACGCCCCATCTGCTTGATGAGTTCGTCCTTCGCGCCATGGGCTTGCTCGAAGAACTATCGGTGGGCAAGTGCCTGATCGGCATCAAGGATCCGCGCATGCCGCGATTGATGCGCCTCTGGCAGACGGCCTTCGATCGACTCGAGCTTCAGGTCGATTTCGTCGTCGCGGTTCGCCACCCGCTCAGTGTGGCGAAGTCTCTGGCTCGTCGCGACAAACTGAGCCAAGGCAAGAGCTTTCTCCTTTGGTACGAGCACTCCTGCCGCGCTATGCAATGGTCACGAAAGCGCGGCGCGATCCTGGTGGATTACGACCGCTTTCTGTCCTCGCCTGCATCAGAGCTGGCGCGCCTGGGCCGCAGGCTGTCGCTACCGATGGATACAGTAGCTCGCGATCGCTTCATCGCCGAGGTGCTGGATGTAGGGCTACGTCATTCCATGCACGACCGCGGCGACTTGGTCAGAGCAAAGGCCGGCTTTGATGCCCTGTTGGATGTGTTTCGGGTCATGGCAGGATTGGCGGCGGATCGTTTCGACCACTCGCCCGAGTGGGACGGACTGGAACTTGAATTCACCCGCTCCCAGCCTTTGCTTGCTTTCGCTGGGCAGCTCGACCAGGAACTTTGGAGGTCGTCAACGCATTTCAATGCAGAGCGCCAGCGCTTTCATGACACCGAGACCGCCCTGCGTGAGGAAGTTCGGCGCACCGTAGCCATCATGCAGCAATGCGAAGTTGCACGACTCGGACTCGCAGGTGAGCTCGCAGCGGTACAAGAAACTCATGTCACGCTGCAGGCGAATTTGGCAGCTCAGGCCGGGGAGCTACGGAAGGTTCGAGCGGAACGGGACCGTGCCGAGCAACAGTTGAACGCGTTGCTTGCCAGTCGATCCTGGCGCTTCACTCATCTGTTCCGCCTTATGAGCCAAAACCTTCGACGCCTCGTGGGCTCCTGAGGCCGGCGCCGTCAATACCAGGTGCATGCCTTCTGGCCCGCCAGAGCGGGCTGGAAGGCATGCTCTGAGGCTCAGCACACCTTGGCGATGGCGGCGGCCAGATCACCAATGCGGCTGAAATCCAGCCCTGCCACGTTGGCCCGTCCGGTGCTGACCATGTACACGCTGAACTCCGCACGCAGTCGTCCTACCTGCTCTGGCGACAGGCCGGTGTAGGAGAACATGCCGCGCTGCTCACCGATGTGGGCGAAGCGTTCGGCCAGGCCGTATGGCAGAAGGGCTTCCACCAGGCCGCGACGCAGGTCGGCAACGCGCGAGCGCATGGCTTCCAGTTCCGTCGTCCACTGGGCCTTGAGAGCCGCATCACCGAGGATGGTGGCGACCACTGCGGCGCCGTGGGCCGGCGGTGTGGACCAGAGGTTGCGGGCGAGGAAGGCCAGTTGGCTGCGCACGTCGGTCAGCTTATCCGCGTCGGCAGCGCAGACGATCAGCGCGCCGGTGCGTTCGCGGTAGAGGCCGAAGTTCTTCGAGCAGGAGCTGGTGACCAGCAGTTCCGGCAGCGCCTCGGCGAACAGGCGCACGGCCCAGGCGTCCTGCTCCAGGCCATCACCGAAACCCTGGTAGGCGAAGTCGATCAACGGCAACAGTTCACGCGCCTTGACCACCCCCAGCACCTTGCGCCAGTCGTCCAGGGAAAGGTCGAAGCCGGTGGGGTTATGGCAGCAGGCATGCAAGAGCACCACGTCGCCCGCGGGCACTTGCTCCAGGGCCGCGAGCATGGCGTCCACGTCCAGGCGGTTGGCCGCATCCACATAGGGGTAGTGGCTGACCTTGATGCCGGCGCCGGCGAAGATGGTTTCGTGAATCGGCCAGGTCGGATCGCTCAGCCATACGCCACGGCCAGGCAGATTGCTGGCAATGAACTCCGCCGCCAGGCGCAGGGCGCCCGTGCCCCCCGGAGTCTGGGTAGCGCCTGCGCGGCCAGCGGCTTCCAGCGGGTTGCCGGTGCCGAGTACCAGGTCCAGCAGCAGACGGCCGAAGGCTGGGTCACCGTGGCCGCCGATGTAGGTCTTGGTGGTTTCGGTATCCACCAGGCGCTGCTCGGCGAGCTTCACCGCACGTGGAATAGGCGTCAGGCCCTGGGCGTCCTTGTACACGCCCACGCCCAGGTCGAGTTTGGCCGGGTTTGGGTCCAGGCGATACGCATCCATCAGGCCGAGGATCGGGTCACCAGGGACCCGGCCCACCTTGGCGAAATGGCTCATTTACGGCCCTCGGCGGTTTCGGCCACCTGGTCGGTGCGGGCGGACATGATGAAGTCGTTGCGGTGCAGGCCCTTGGCCTCGTGGCTCCACCAGGTCACGGTGACCTTGCCCCATTCGGTCAGCAGGGCAGGGTGGTGGCCTTCTTCCTCGGCAATGGCGCCTACAGCGTTGCTGAACGCCAGGGCGTAGCGGAAGTTCTTGAAGCGGAACTCCTTCTCCAGTTGCATGACGCCATCGCGGACTTCGATGTTCCAGTCGGGGATCTGCTTGATCAGTACGGCCAGTTCTTCATCGGAGACTTTCGGCGCATCGGCGCGGCAGGCTTCGCAATGGGCTTGGGACAGGGCGGTCATGGGGAGTCTCCAGTATTTGTCTGCAGGTTGGCGCTGAGCGCAGCGAAGCCCAACGCGCGAATGGTTGGGCTTCGCTTAGCTCAGCCCAACCTACGGTATCGAGTGTGGTTCAGGCCGCCTTCGGCGGGAACTTCGGCGCGTGCAGGCCCATGCCCATGGCCTTGTGCACCAGCGCCATGATGTCTTCATGGGCCAGGTCGAACAGGCGCTTGAGGTCCGGCAGCACAAAGTACAGCGGTTGCAGAATGTCGATGCGGTACGGGGTACGCATGCATTCCAGCGGGTCGAACGCCTGATGCTCGGGCTCGCCCGACAGAGCGTAGACGGTCTCCTTCGGCGAGGAGAGGATCCCGCCGCCATAGATGCGCCGGCCCTGCGGGGTATCCATCAGACCGAACTCGATGGTCATCCAGTACAGGCGGGCGAGGTAGACGCGCTCTTCCTTGGTGGCTTTCAGGCCAAGCTTGCCGTAGGTGTGGGTGAACTCGGCGAACCAGGGGTTGGTCAGCAGCGGGCAGTGGCCAAAAATCTCGTGGAAGATGTCCGGTTCCTGCAAGTAGTCCAGCTCTTCCGGGGTGCGGATAAAGGTGGCTACGGGGAATTGCTGGCTGGCCAGCAGTTCGAAAAAGGTCTGGAAGGGGATCAGGGCCGGTACGCGGGCAACGCGCCAACCGGTGGTGGCCTGGAGCACCTTGTTGACCTCGCCCAGTTGCGGGATGCGGTCATGGGGCATGCCGAGCTTCTCGATGCCGTCGAGGTATTCCTGGCACGCGCGGCCTTCGATCACGTTCAACTGACGGGTGATCAGGGTGTTCCACACCTGATGCTCGGTCTCCGGGTAGTGGATGAAACCGTTGGCGTCGGGTTCACGGGCCACGTACTGCGTCGCTTTCATTCGGCCTCCTGAGGGTGGGGCTTCGTTGTTGTGTTGCCTTATCGATAGCGCAGACGGGGCCTTAGCGCAGCAGGGGCGGGTCCTGCGAGGGCGCCCGCGCAGCGCCAAAAGCGTAATGAAAACTTTACAATGGCGGCGGGGAGGCTAGATATCGCCTTGTCGAAGCGCTGATTTGTCACATATTCTTGACGGAAAAATAGGGTCGAGAACGGATTCTTTCGTCCACAACCCAAGGAAAAGCCCGACCCAGGGGTGCCTGATGCGTATCAAAGTCCATTGCCAGAACCGTGTTGGAATCCTGCGCGACATCCTCAACCTGCTCGTCGATTACGGCATCAACGTCAATCGCGGCGAAGTGGGCGGAGACCAGGGCAACGCGATTTACCTGCTCTGCCCGAACCTGATCAACCTGCAACTCCAGTCCCTGCGGCCGAAGCTGGAAGCCATTCCCGGCGTCTTCGGCGTCAAGCGCGTGGGCCTGATGCCCAGCGAGCGCCGTCACCTGGAGCTGAATGCCCTATTGGGCGCGCTGGATTTCCCGGTGCTGTCCATCGATATGGGCGGTTCCATTGTCGCCGCCAACCGCGCCGCTGCCCAATTGCTCGGAGTGCGGGTGGACGAGGTACCGGGCATCCCGCTGGCGCGCTATGTCGACGACTTCGACCTGCCCGAACTAGTCCGAGCCAACAAGGCGCGGATCAACGGATTGCGCATCAAGGTCAAGGGCGACACCTTCCTTGCCGACATCGCGCCGCTGCAGTCCGAGCATGACGAGAGCGAGGCCCTGGCTGGTGCCGTGCTAACCCTGCACCGCGCCGACCGGGTTGGCGAGCGCATCTACAACGTGCGCAAGCACGAGCTGCGCGGCTTCGACAGTATTTTCCAGAGCTCCAGAGTGATGGCCGCCGTGGTCCGCGAAGCACGGCGCATGGCGCCTCTGGACGCCCCGTTGCTGATCGAAGGTGAAACCGGTACCGGCAAGGAACTGCTGGCCCGCGCCTGCCACCTGGCCAGCCCGCGCGGCCAGTCGCCGTTCATGGCGCTGAACTGTGCAGGCCTGCCGGAATCCATGGCCGAGACTGAACTGTTCGGCTACGGCCCCGGTGCCTTCGAGGGGGCGCGTCTGGAAGGCAAGCTGGGCCTGCTGGAACTTACCGCTGGCGGCACGCTGTTCCTCGACGGCGTCGGCGAGATGAGCCCGCGCCTGCAGGCCAAGCTGCTGCGCTTCCTGCAGGACGGTTGCTTCCGCCGGGTAGGCAGTGACGAGGAGGTCTATCTCGATGTGCGGGTGATCTGCGCGACCCAGGTGGATCTCTCCGAACTCTGCGCCAAGGGCGAGTTCCGCCAGGATCTCTATCACCGCCTCAATGTCCTGTCGCTGCACATCCCGCCGCTGCGCGAGTGTCTGGACGGCCTGCCGCCGCTGGTGGAGCACTTCCTCGACTCGGCCAGCCGGCAGATCGGCTGTGGCCTGCCGAAATTGGCACCGCAGGTGCTGGACAGGCTCAGCCACTACCACTGGCCGGGCAACGTGCGGCAACTGGAGAACGTGCTGTTCCAGGCGGTTTCCTTGTGCGATGGCGGCACTGTTCGGCCTGAACACATCCGCCTGCCGGATTACGGTGCACCGCAGCCGTTGGGCGATTTCTCCCTGGATGGCGGGCTGGACGCGATCGTCGGCCGCTTCGAGAAGGCGGTGCTGGAACGGCTCTACGCCGAGCATCCGAGCAGCCGCTTGTTGGGCAAGCGGCTTGGGGTTTCCCACACCACCATTGCCAACAAGTTGAAGTTGCACGGATTGGGGAAAGAAGAGAGTTAGACCATCGTTGAATGGTTCGGGAGAGGGGCTGCGCGTAAAAAGGGCCCTGTCTGAATCTTGCGTGATGCGGACACAAGCGTTTCTGACATTCCTCTCCCGGAATGATTGGGCGGGCGACCAGGTGGTCGCCCATTTTTTTGCCTGCGATTTCTGAGGGGCGCCCTCTAGCGGCCGGGCGAGCGAGGGTTGGGTAGAGGAACGAAACCCAACGGGCGGCGCTTCGGATCGCCGGGAAATATGTGGGTGCATGTCGCTTTTCACATCCACCGCATGGTCAGGTCTGATACCAGGGTGAATCGGTGAAGCGTGATCCACCCGGCCAAGCTTCCGGACATTTCCGGCCTTCACGCCAGCTTCAACAAGCCCATCCCCACGAGCAGCAATCCCAGCCCGAGCCAGCCACGCCCGGCCAGGCGCTGGCCGAATAGTACCCAGCCCAACGCGACGGTGGCGAGGATGCCGAAGCCGCCCCAGATGGCATAGGCCAGTGACAGGTCGATGCCGCGCACCGCCTGCGCCAGGGCCGTGAACGCCGCCAGGATGCACAGCAACGAGGCCGTCCCCAGCAGTCGGCGGCGGAAGCCGTCGGAGTACTTCAGCAGCACGTTGGCCAGCACCTCCAGGGCAATGGCCACGCCCAGCCAGGCGAAATGAATCCAGGTCACGCCGTTCATGCCAGCACCTCCAGCTCATGAGCCTTGGGCGCGGCGCGGGTACCGGACTTGATCAGCAGGATGCCGGCGATCATCACGGCCAGGCCCAGTGCCTTGAAGGGGCCGATGCTTTCGCCCAGCCAGGTGACGCTGATGCTGGTGATCAGCACGATGCCGATGCCTTCCCACAGGGCATAGGCCACAACCACCGGCACGCGTTTGACCGCCAGGGCGAGGAAGAAATACGACAGCCCGATCAGGCCGTACATCAGCAGGTGGCCGAGCACGGGCGCGTGTTCGGCGGCCAGTTTCATCGAGGTGGTGCCGACGACTTCGAAGAGGATCGCGGCAAGCAGATACATCCAGGAACGCATGGTGCCCTCCCTTGGGCATGCAGGGCCTTTCGCCTGGAGGCGAACGACGTGATTGCAGGAAGTCCTGGCCATGGACGGCAGGGCACGTGCCCGGCGTTTCCATGGCAATGAGGAAAGGGAGAGGGCTACAGGTCGCCGGTCCAGTGGTGCTCGCGGGAAGCGAGGCGGGCGAAGTGGAAAGGGTGAATCGTGGTGTTCAACATAATGAACACAATGTTAGCCGTTTGGATTGCTGAAAGGCAAATTGCGCGGTGTGGCGGCTTGTCGCGGCGGCTGCTTGTTCATGAGTGTTCGTTATTTTGTTCGGTTGTGGGCCTGGATTCACCCCACCTCCCGGTCCAGCCAGTCGAAGAAGGCCTTGACCGGTGGGTGGCGTTCCCGGCCCGGTACGCACAGCGTGGAGTAGCCCGCGCCAGCCACGCTCACCTCCGGCCGGTATGGCACCAGCAGGCCGCTGGCGAGGCTTTCCGATACCAGAATTGAGCTGGCCAGCACCAGGCCCTGGCCGGCGATGGCGGCTTGCAGGGCATAGTGTTCTTCGTCGTATTCGCGCTGTGGGGCAGTGTCCAGCAGGTGTTCTTCGCCTGCGGCCTGGCACCAGGCCTTCCAGCCCAGTTCATAGAGCAGGGCATTGCGCCAGCGCACAGTAATCAGCGTCGGCACCAGGTTTCCCAGTCCGGCCACCAGTGCCGGCGCACCATAGACACCGAAGCATTCGTCCAGCAGGCATTGGCTATGCAGGTTGGGGTAATTGCCCATGCCGTAGCGGATCACACAGTCGACGCTGGCGTCCTGGTGCAGGTCGATCAGGGCGTTGCTGGTGTCCAGGCGCAGGTTGATTTCCGGGTGCTCGGCGTAAAAGCGGCCGAGCCGCGGGATCAGCCAGAGGGCGGCGAACGCCGGAGTGGTGGACAGGGTCAGGTTGCCGACACTGCGCTGTGGGCGCAGCTGGTCGAGGGTCTGGGTGACCTCCAGCAGGGCGCCGTGGAGGCTGCCGAACAGACGCTGGCCGCAGGCGGTCAGGCGCACGCTGCGGGGCAGGCGGTCGAACAGCGGCACGCCCAGCCAGCTTTCCAGGCTGCGGATTTGGTGGGACACCGCCGTGGGCGTTACTGCCAACTCCTCGGCCGCCGCCTTGAAGCTGGACAGGCGCGCGGCGGCTTCGAAGGTGCGTAGGGCGGTGAGGGGCAGGCTGGAAAACATGAAATGCTCCATAAATGAATTCAATTCATCCAGATGAACTAATGCTCATTTGTCTGGGATGGTCGGCGTAACTAGCTTAGCGCCTGAGTTTCCGCCAATTCATGTGCCCCTGGAAGCACAGCCATCAAGGAGATTGAGATGAGCACCATTCTTTCCGTACACGGCAGCCCACGTGGCGAGCGCTCTCATTCCCGTCGTCTGCAGGAGTCCTTCCTCAAGGCCTGGCAAGCGCGTCAGGACGGCCGGCAGGTGCTACGCCGCGAAGTTGGGCGGGTGGCTATTCCGGCGGTCACAGAAGGCTGGATCGCCGCCGCCTTCCATCCCGAACCGGAAGCGCGTAGCGAGGTGATGAAGGCCGACCTCGCGCTCAGCGACCGACTGGTGGATGAGCTGTTCGCCGCTGACCGCCTGGTGATTTCCGCGCCCATGTACAACTTCGGCGTACCCAGTGGGGTCAAGGCCTGGGTTGACCAGATCGTGCGCATTCGCCGCACGTTCGACTTCGATCCCAACAAACATGGCAGTCCCTACACCCCGCTGGTGCTGGGCCGCAAGGCGTTGATCATTACCACCCGTGGCGACCACGGCTACGGCCCCGGCGGTGCCAATGCCCATATGAACCATGCGGACGTCTATCTGCGCACCGTACTCGGCTACATCGGCATCAGCGATGTGACGGTGGTCGCGGTGGAGAACGACGAGTTTGGTGGCGAGGCCTTCGAGCAGTCCTACCAGCGTGCCGAGCGGACCCTGGCGGACCTCGCCGAAACCTTCTGAGGAGACGGTCATGGCCTGGACATTCCTGCTGGTGGCGGCCTTCTTCGAGGTGCTGTTCGCCATGGGCATGAAGTACGCCGAAGGCTTCACCCGGCCCTGGCCGAGCGTGCTGGTGGTGGTGGCTGCGGTAGCTGGGATCTACTTCCTCACCCTGTCCATGCGCGTGCTGCCCGTGAGCATCGCCTACCCCATCTGGACCGCCATCGGCACCCTCGGCACGGTGTTGCTGGGCTTCCTCCTGTTGGGCGAAGCGCTGACGCCGGCCAAGCTGCTCTCGGTGGCGCTGATCGTCGTCGGTGTGGCGGGGCTAAGGTAGGTTGGCGCCAAGCGAAGCCTGGCCCAGCATTGGCGCTCGACCGGAATCAGGATGCGTTGGGCTCCGCTCTGCACCAAAGTACAGCGCGACTGCGTCCCGCTTAACGCCTGCTCACCTGCACTGCCGGCGCCAGGTCCTGGCACTGGGTGTTCATGCCGGGGGCGAGGTAGGGCTGGAGAATCGGCGCCATGCCCTTGAGCACCTGCACGGGCAGCGCGGAGGTGAAGCTGAACTTGTCCGCCTGGCTGCCTTCGACGAAGGCGGTCAGGGTGCCGAAGTGGCGCGGACCCAGGAAGAAAACGAAGGTGGCGGTGCGGTTCATCGCCTTGGAGCTCTTCACCGTACCCCAGCGGGTCACGGTCTGGATGCGGTTATCGCCGGTGCCGGTCTTGCCGCCCATCACCAGCGGCTGGCCGTCGGGCAAGGTGAAGCTGCCTTGCAGGCGTCGTGCGGTCCCGCCTTCCACCACCATGGAGAGGGCGTCGCGCAGGGCAGTGGCCACTTCCGAGGTCATCACCCGCTTGCCTTCGCGGGTCTGGGGGCCCACCAGGGTTTCGTAGGGCGTGTCGGCGGCGAAGTGCAATTGGTCGATGCGCAGGGTGGACTGGCGAACGCCGTCGTTGAGGATGATGCCCATCAGTTCGGCCAGGGCTGCCGGCCGGTCGCCGGAACTGCCCAGGGCGGTGGCCAGCGACGGCACCAGGTGGTCGAAGGGGTAACCCAGGGATTTCCAGTGTTCGTGGATATCGAGGAAGGCTTCCACCTCCAGCATGATGCGGATGCGCTTGTCGCGGGCGTATTTGCGTTTGGATTTGAAGAGCCAGCCATACACCTCACGGCGCTCATCGCCGCTGGCTTCCACGGCTTCGCGGTAGGTTGCCTGAGGGTGCGCCTGAAGGTAGCCCAGCAGCCAGAGTTCCAAGGGGTGCACGCGGGCCACGTAGCCCTGGTCGTTCAGGTCGAAGGCGCCCGGCCCGTACCGGGTGTAGAGGTCGTCGATGCGCTTGTCGGTCAGCGGCGGGTTGGCCTTGGGCACCCGTTCGCGCATGAAGGCAGCAAAGGTGGCGAGGTCGGCGTTGGGCTGCAGGTAGCGGTGGATGGCAGCCATGCGAGCGCCCCAGGGGTTGAGGCCGTCCAGGAAGGTGGACATGCGCTGTTCCGCATCCTTGCCCTGGTATTTGTTCCAGAAGCGGCGAAGGTAGGTCTGGCTTTCCCGGGAAACGAACAGGTCCAGGTAACCCTGGCGGCGCGGGTCCTTGTCATTGGATAGCAGTTGAATCTTGCCGCCGTCCGGGCGGTACATGTCGTGCCGCACCACATCGCGCAGCAGGCGCACGAAGGGCAGGTTGATGGACTCGCGCAGGGCATCGCGAAGGCTCGGCCGGCGTCCGTTGTCTTCCTTGCGGAAGTTGTTGAAGGCGTGCAGCCCGCCGCCGGTGAAGAAGGACTCGTAGGGGCTGGCGGAATAGGTGCGATCCAGGGCCGCCTGGAGCATGACGTCGAGGTTGCGGTCCTTGGTCTGGATCAGGTAGTCGATGGCCCAGCGGCTGATGAAGTCGAGCGGGTCAACCGGCACCTTGCGCAGCTCCGCGACAGGCATTGCGGCGTAGCGCTGATGCAGGGTTGCGACGTTTTCCAGGTAGGTAGCCAGTACCCGCAGCTTGGCGGTGGAACCGAGCTCCAGCTTGCTGCCTTCATTGATGTCGAAGGGCTGATCGGTGTTGTCGGTCTGTACCCGTACGCGGTTACCGGAAGGCGTGCGTTCGAACAGGGTGAAGCTGTAGCGCACCTCACGGGTCTTTTCCGGCGACAGCAGGCGCTCGCCGTAGAGCCCGACCTGCTCGGCGAAGGCCGGGTCGGCCAGGTGCTGCAGGTAGGCGGTGATGGCGTTCTGCAGCTCGCTCTGCAGGGTGCTGCTGGCGGTCAGGTCGAGGCGGTCGAGGTCGTAGAGCGGCATGTTCAGCATGCTGGAGAGGCGGCTGCGGGCAACGCTGATGCCTTTGTTCGATTCCACTGCCTGCAGCGCAGGCTCTTCAACCCAGTTGCGGAAACGCAGCTTCGCATCGAGCGCGGCATCGCGCAGAGGCGAATCGATGATCCCGGCGTTCGCCAGCACGCGGATGTGGCTGTCGGTGAGGGTGTTCAGTTCCTCGTGGGCGTTGGACAGGTAATAGGAAGGGCGACGCTGGGCGATGAACAGCGAGAGCACCTGGCGCATGGCCAGGCCGCGCTCGGCCAGACTGCTGTCCTTGCTCGTCAGCACCTGATTGACCCGGTTGAAGTCGGCGCCGTACCACACCCGCAGGCCATCGGCGATGCCGTGCACCTCGCCGTGTCCCGGCGCGGCTGAAAGCGGCACGCTGTTCAGGTAGTCCATGACGATGCGTTCGCGTGCGGCCAGGGTCTCCGGGCCGCCCTGATAGGCGCGCACGCTGGCGGAAACCATCTGGCGAATCTTTTCGGAAGCCGAGGCCGTGCGACCAAACGGCGAGTGGCGATACTTTTCCAGTTGGGTCGCCAGGGTGCTGCCCCCGGCCGACTGGCCGTCGAAGTCGATGGCCTTGCCAACCTGGGTCAGCGCGGCCTTGGAGAAGCGCGGCCAATCCACCGCCGGGTTGGCCAGGGGGAGTTCGCGGTCCAGCAGCTTGCGGTTCTCGATGAACAGCAGGCTGCTCACCAGTAATGGCGGAATACTGGCGAAATTCGGATAGCGTTGCTGCGGGTAGCTGAACTGGTAGAAGGGCCGGCCACGGCAGTCGCAGATATTGATGCCGGCCTGGATCTTTTCCCGGTATGGCGGGAAGAGCCCGTGCTCGGTGTAGCTGATCAGGGCTGGGGAGAAACGGGTCTGTTGCTGGATTTCGAAGCCGCGCTTTTCCAGCCGTTCAAGCATCGTTGGCAGGACGGCGTAACCCAGGCGGCGGTCGAAGGGGCCTTCGCCGGGATAGCGGATGGCGTTGCTGGGCCCATCCTCCAGCGTGTAACTCAGGGTGGCGGCGTAACGGCTAAGCTCCCGGGCCTGAAAGCGAGAAGTCTGCATTTCATGGGTGGCGGCGGCGCCGATGATTCCGACGGTCACCAGGAAGATGCTCCAGAACAGGAGTCGATGTTTGCGACGGGGTTTTTTCGGCGGAACGCCGGGGTCATTGAGATGACCTTGTGGTACCTCGTTTCTGGCTTCGTCGGATTGCCATATTACGCCCATAGTCCACCGGCCTGGCCTGTTACCGCTCTTGCTTGCAATCTTAGTAGGTCATTGGCCGGCTGCATGGCGGAGTGGCAGCAAAATGGGAGCGAATCCATGACAGGCGACAATCGGAAGCGACTCGGCTACAGCTGGCACGCCAATGCGCTGGCCTGGACTCGCGCAGTACGGGAAGGTCGCATCGAAAGCAGGCAATTGGCCACTGATCGGGCCATCCTCGATGCAGTCCTGGCCCTTCGGCCAGCGCGGGTGCTGGACCTGGGGTGCGGCGAAGGCTGGCTGAGCCGGGCGATGGCCGCGCAAGGTCTGGCGGTGCTGGGCATCGATGCCTCCAGGCCGCTGGTGGAGGCGGCGCAGCTTGCCGGCGGCGAGTTTCGTTGCCTGGACTACGCCGGGCTTCAGGCGGATCCAGGCCAATTGGGCGTCTTCGAGGCGGTGGTATGCAATTTTTCGCTCTTCGATGAGCATCTGGAGCCGCTGCTGGCCGCCTTGCGTGAGCTGTTGGCCGTAGACGGCGTGCTGCTGATCCAAACCCTGCACCCCTGGTTGGTCCGAGGCGAGGAGGGCTATCGAGATGGCTGGCGTTGCGAGGACTTCGCTGCCTTCGCTGGCGAGTTCCCCGAACCCATGCCTTGGTACTTCCGCACGCTGGAGTCCTGGTGCGGGTTGTTGCTGCGCAGTGGTTACCGCATCGAAGCCTTGCGCGAGCCGGCTCATCCGCATACCGGTGAACCGCTGTCCCTGTTGCTGGAGGCGAGGCCAGGCTGAAACGGGCCATCTTGAACGGCGCACTCGGTTGCCGGAATATCCACGGCAACCGGCGAGGCGCCAGTCTTTCGAGGAATCAATCGTGCCCGGCATCCTTTCCCAATCGTCCACCGGCCTCAGCCTGGCGTTCGCCGGATTGCTGGCAGGCTGCCTGCTGTTGGCGGGGTGCGCCGGATTTCGCTCGGGGGTGGAAAGTGTCGCCTACGTCGGTGAGCAGGAAGCCGACGAACAGGGGCGTCTCAGGCTGGACGATGCGACCCTTGCCCTGCGCCTGAACAACCAGATCCAACAGAGCGACTTTCAGGTGATCCTGTTCGTGGTGCCGGTGATGTACGACCCCATCGACAAGCCGCGCTACGACGAAAAGGACGGCATACGTCTGCTTTTCGAAATCCAGCCGGCGACCACCGATTTCCGCTTTCGACCGGAGCACGTCGTGCTGACGGTGGACGGCCGTTCGCTGTCGCCGTCGTCGGTTTCGCTGATCATGGTCCGCGATCCCGGGCAGTTCCCGCTGGATGGGCTCCAGGCAATAGATCAGTCGCCTACCGGCTTGGACTACCCGTTGGGAGTATCGCAGCGTAGCTGGCAGTTCATTCTCAAGTTCGACGGGCCGGTGCCCACACCATCCAGCGATATTCGCATGGACCTGTCCCGTGCCCTGGAGCGGCCCGCGAAGCCGCCTCTGCCGCCGATCCGCTTCCGCTCCCGGGCCTGGAAGCAGGGGTACACCTGATCCTGCCCGGGCGTGCTGACCGCTGGACCTGCGCACCGCGCTGAGGCGACTAGGCTGAACCCATTCATTGTTTCCGGAGATCATCGCCATGGCCGGTTCAACTGCCATTTCCTGCCTGCGTTACCGCGACGCACCCGCCGCCATCGCCTGGCTCTGCCACACCTTCGGCTTCGTCGAGCACCTGGTAGTGCCCGAAAAAGATGGCAGCATCTCCCATGCCCAACTGAGCCTCGGCGACGGCATGATCATGCTCGGTTCCGTGCGCGACACGGACTACGGCCGCCTGATGCGCCAGCCCGATGAGACCGGTGGGCTGGGCACCCAGAGCATTTATCTGGTGGTGGCTGATGTCGACGGCGTGCATGCGCGCGCCGTGGCCGCCGGCGCCACCATCGTGCTGCCGCTGAAGGATGAGGATTACGGTGGACGAGGCTTCACCTGCCGCGACCCGGAAGGCCACCTGTGGAGCATTGGTTCGTACGACCCCTGGGCTTGAGCCGCACGGGCCATTGCCGGATTATCCCGCCCCAGCTGCCGGCAATCCCGACTGAACGGACTTTCCGAGGAATACGCCATGCAAAGCATCACCTTCCCCGACGGCACCCGGATGCCCGCCATTGGCCAGGGTACCTGGCACATGGGCGAGAGCCGCAGCGAGCGCAGGCGCGAAGTCGCGGCGCTGCGCCAGGGGCTGGAACTGGGGCTGAAACTGATCGATACCGCTGAGATGTACGCCGACGGTGGGGCCGAGGAGGTGGTGGGCGAAGCTATCGCCGGCCTGCGGGAGCAGGTCTTCCTGGTCAGCAAGGTCTATCCGTGGAATGCCAGCCGCAACGGCACCCTGCTTGCCTGCGAACGCAGCCTCAAGCGCCTGGGCACTGACCACCTCGACCTCTACTTGCTGCACTGGCGTGGCGAGCACCCGCTGGAGGAAACGGTGGAAGCCTTCGAGCGCCTGCGTGAGCAGGGCAAGATCGCTCGCTGGGGCGTGTCCAACCTTGACCTCGACGACCTTCACGAACTGCCCGCTGGGTGCGCGGCCAACCAGGTGCTCTACAACCCCGAGGCACGCGGCATCGAGTTCGACCTGCTGCCTTTCCAGCAACAGCAGGGCATGCCGCTGATGGCCTACTGCCCGGTGGGGCAGGGCGGCAAGCTGCTGCGTAACGCCAGCGTCCAGGAAATTGCCCGTCGACATGACGCCAGCGCCGCCCAGGTAGTCCTGGCCTGGGCTTTGCGCCAACCTGGCGTGATGGTCATTCCCAAGGCAGTCGACCCGTTGCACCTCAAGCAGAACGCTGAAGCCCACAGACTCCAACTCAACGACGACGACCTCGCCCTGATTGACCACAGCTTCCCGCCGCCGCGCCGCAAGCGCTCACTGGAAATGGTCTGAGGCCTGCTTCTTCATGTGGGGGCGAATTTATTGGCTATGTCTGCGTTAAGTGTTGCTAGAACGTCCTGAGCCCAGCTGCTTGCCGAGTTCTGTGGATGTTTCTGGTTTCGCCTTCCCAGGCGAGCCCCTTTTGCAATCGTTCAAAAGGAACCCAAAACGTGTCCCTGCATCCGGGTGGGGCGGAGGCCCGCCCCCCACCCAACCAACCACCCACAGT